>CAZJOL010000024.1:0-19331 GCA_964547605.1 uncultured Bacteroidaceae bacterium
ACAGAAAGAATTCGGATCAGGTGTTGGATTTGCAACTACGTCAAAAGAGTCTTCCAAAGCGGGTTACGCCAAAAGTGTGCTCGAGAATGCCCTGAAAAAAGCTTTTGCACCTGAGTTTCTCAATCGCATCGATGATGTTGTGATTTTCAATAATCTGGAAAGAAATGAAATTCACAAGATCATTGACATTGAAATGGCTGGTGTATTCAAACGCCTTTACGAAAAAGGAATTTCCCTGAAGCTGACTGACGAGGCGCGCGATTTCATTGTTGAAAAAGGATGGGATCCCAATTACGGCGCCCGCCCGCTTAAGAGGGCCATTCAGAAATACATCGAAGACCCGCTGGCTGAGGAGCTTATAAAGCATAATTTGGCAGCACCGACAGAAATTGTCATGGACTTTTTCAATGAAAATGATGAGCTGACCATTACATCCACTTCAGCATCAGAAAACAAAGAGAACGAGCCTGACAAGCAGAATCTGACGGAATAATGCTCATTACTGAACAACAATAATTCAGCAACAGTTTCAAAATGACTGTTGTTTGAAAAAAACCATTAATTTTGCACCCCGAACATTGAAATAAAGAATATGGCCAAGCAAACCACACCTTCAGGTGACGAAAGACTCGAAAACATCGGATCAACCCTTTCAAAGGCAGAACAGTTCATTGAAAAATACAAGAACATCATCACTTACGTGATTGCAGGTATAGCACTTGTGGTTCTCGGCATCTGGGCTTATAACAATTTCATTCATGGCCCGAAAGTGACCAAGGCTGAAAATGAAATGTACATGGCTCAGATGTATTATGAAATGGACTCTCTGAATCTGGCTCTGAATGGCGATGGCAATCATCCCGGATTTCTTGAGATCATTGATAATTTCGGCGGAACACCTTCCGGAAATCTTGCACATTATTATGTTGGCATGATTTACCTGAAACAGGGACTGTTTGAAGATGCCATTGAAGAACTTGAAAAATTTGATGGTGATGATGATATCATCGGACCGATGGCCACCGGATGTATCGGCGATGCCTATATGGAACTCGGCAATCAGGAAGAAGCACTCAATTATTATCTGGAAGCTTCGGATCAATCTGAAAACTCATTTACAACTCCTATGTATCTGATGCGTGCTGCCTGGGTTTATGAAGGCATGGGCGACTGGGACAAAGCCATTGAACTGTACGGAAAAATCAGAGACAACTACAAGAAGTCTTTCGAAGGCAGCGAAATCAACAAATACATTGCCCGTGCAACGGCGATGAAGAATTCTGCTCAATAATAACATGGCGGTTAAGAAAAAGAATCTGTCCGATGTCAGCACCACTTTGCCATCGGCGAAAAAAATGAAATTTGCCATCGTTGTTTCAGACTGGAACAGTGATGTGACAAATGCCCTGCTGAGCGGAGCCAACGGACTGCTGCTGCAGTGCGGAGCCGAAGAAGCCAATATTCAGACAATACATGTTCCTGGCAGTTTTGAATTATGTGTGGCTGCCGAATGGATGGCCCGCAAGAACGGCTTCGACGCCATTATTTGTCTTGGCTGTGTAATTCAGGGTGAGACCAGACATTTTGATTTCATCAGCCAGGCCGTGGCTACCGGTATTGCACAGGTTGGAATCAATCACGCCATACCTGTCATTTTCGGAGTTCTTACTACAAATAATATGGAACAGGCGCTGGCACGTGCCGGTGGCAAGCATGGAAACAAAGGTGTGGAAGCCGCTGCTACAGCCATATTGATGGTTTCGCAAAAGAAACTCCTCCGCTAAACAAAATCATATGTTGAAAATCGTTTACATGGGGACACCCGATTTCGCGGTTGGTCCGCTTGAAGCTATTTTTAATGCGGGCCACGAAATTGCAGCTGTAGTGACAGCACCCGACAAACCTGCCGGACGTGGCCGAAAGCTCACTGCATCTGATGTGAAGAAATTTGCCGATGCACATGACCTTCCCCTTCTTCAGCCTGTCAATCTGAAAGACTCAGCATTCCTTAATATATTAAAGGAGATAAATCCTGACGTCATTGTGGTGATCGCATTCCGCATGTTGCCGGAATCAGTGTGGCGCATTCCGTCCAAAGGAACCATCAATCTGCACGCCTCATTGCTGCCTCAATACCGTGGTGCTGCTCCAATCAACTGGGCACTCATCAACGGTGAAACCCGCACAGGTCTGACAACTTTTTTCATCAACGAATCGATTGATACCGGCGACATAATCATGCAGGAAGCCACCGAAATTGCAGAGGAAGATAATTTCGAAACGCTGCATGACCGCCTGAGAGAGATGGGAAAAACTGTCATACTGAAAACGCTTGACATGATTGAAAGTGGCTCTGCAAAAGCAATTGCGCAGAACAGTCTTATTGTTGAGAACAAGCCTGCTCCCAAATTAAATAAAGAAAATACACGGATTGACTGGCGCAGAAATCCGAAAGATTTGTTCAATCATATCCGTGGTCTGTCGCCATTTCCGGGCGCCTGGACGACACTGGTTGATAAGGATGGAAATGAGCAATTACTGAAGATATCAGAAAGTCATCCCGTTACTGCTGAAAGTGGCTCTCAGGCTACCGGAACAATAGTTTCAGATGGAAAAACATATATTCGTGTCGTTTGCGGACAGGGAATGCTGCAAGTGAATAAACTCCAATTATCCGGGCGTAGTGCAATGTCAACTGCCGAGTTTTTAAGAGGTTACGCCGGTTTGCTGGAAGGTGCGGTTTTGAAATAATAGCTTAATCCGCCTGTTTGTCTATAAAATTCCTTGAATTTATCGAGGAGTTATTAACCAAATGTCAATTTTATCAACAAAAATGCGGTTTTTGGGAAAAAAGTCTTGACAAATCGTTTTTACGACTTATATTTGCGTGTTCAAAACTTCATTATTAACCAAAACCCAAAGAAAAATGAACAAAGCAGAATTAATTGACGCAATTGCAGCTGCAAGCAAAATGACCAAAGCTGATTCAAAAAAAGCTCTCGATGCTTTCATGACAGTTACAGGAAAAGCTCTGAAAAAAGGCGACAGAATTTCACTCGTAGGATTCGGTTCATTCTCAGTTGCTAAGAGAAGCGCTCGCGAAGGCGTTAACCCACGCACTGGAAAGAAAATCAAAATCGCTGCTAAGAAAGTCGTTAAATTCAAAGCAGGTGCAGCTTTAGCTACCAGCGTTAAGTAATTAGCTTGCTAATTCGAAGAAAAGACCGTTCCTTTCCGGATCGGTCTTTTTTTTATGCGATATGCATTACTATCTTATTTGATTTGGGCGGATGGTCGGATTGCGGGAGAAAAATTCACCATATGAGCTCAAAATGCATTTTAAAGGCATTGGAATTCTATCGTGCTGAACCCGGAAATTTCTTTTCAATAATTTTTTTTCTGAATAAACCAGTATAAGCATCCGGTATTTTCTTCTGAACACCGCCATATAAACAGCTTCCAGTCAGGTGGTTTCGCAAAATTCAAATTTAATATTGTTTCTGTACATCCGTTCTGTAAGCGGGTTTCAACGCGAATTCAAAAATGGAAATTATTGAATGAATATAGTTATTTCCATAAGATAAACTGAGCAACGATATACAATATGTTGTAAAGATAGAGGCCGCTTATGGTGGTGTTAAAGACATATGCAGTTTTCTGCATTTGTGTACCCGTCACATTTCTCAAACATTTAACACTGTGTATATGAATAATAGTGCTACATTTGCACTGTTAATCATTTAAAACCCAATTAAAATGAACAAAGCAGAATTAGTTGATGCTATTGCAGCAGAAGCAAAATTGACGAAAGTTGATTCAAAGAAAGCCATTGAAGCTTTTATTAAAGTTGTTAAAGGCTCTCTGAAAAAGAAAAGCAACGTAGTTCTCGTTGGTTTCGGAACATTCAAAGTAAAGAAAATGGCTGCCCGCAACGGTAAAAACCCGCGCACCGGTAAAACCATCAAAATCGCTGCTAAGAATGTTGTACGCTTCAAAGCCGGTACAGAACTGGCTGCTAAAGTGAAATAATTCACGCAAAGCATCAGAGAAAGGTCGTCTGCAAAACAGGCGGCCTTTTTTGTTATTTTTGCATATGCCCAACCAACGACTTCTGCTTCTCATCGCCATCATCATCAGCAGTGTGCTGAGCCCGTTTCTTTCAGCGGCCATGAATGTGGCTCTGCCACAGCTTAGCCGCGACCTCGGAATGAACGCAGCAGAATTGAGTTGGGTCAACATGTCATTTCTTCTGGCCTCAGCAGCATTCTGCATTCCGCTTGGAAAAATCGCCGACCGCACAGGCCGCCGCAAAATTTTTATTGCAGGAAATTACATTGTTTTACTCACATCAGCAGCGTGCATTTTCGCACAGGAAACTTATTTCTTTCTGTCTCTGCGATTCATTCAGGGTATAGGCTCCTCCATGCTTTTCGTAACCGGTACGGCCATCATTACATCAGCATTTCCTAAAGAAAGTCGTGGAAAATTTCTTGGCTATAATGTCACTGCTGTTTACATCGGATTGTCTGCAGCCCCCGTCCTGGGCGGATTTCTGATTGAATTTCTGAGCTGGCATTCGCTGTTTTATGTCAGCATTATCAACTCTGCCATCGTCGTTTTATTGCTGCATTTCTATAAGGGTGAAGACTGGAAAACCGGAGCCAATGCACGTTTCGACTGGACCGGCTCAGTAATTTATATAGTGTTCATGACACTTCTGATGTATGGTTTTGCAAACATCACCCAGCTCGAAGCGCAGATCATGACTGCGTTGGGCGCAGCCGGCATTATTGCATTTGTTGCATATGAATATCGCCTGCAGCATCCGGTTTTCGATGTAAAGTTTTTTGCATCCAGCCGGAGATATGCATTCAGCAACCTGGCAGCGCTCATCAATTACGCAGCAACTTTTGCCGTTGGATTTCTGCTGAGTCTCTATTTTCAGTACACGCGCGGCCTCAGTCCTGCCGCAACAGGAGCCATTCTCATGATACAGCCGTTCGTTATGGCCGTTTCTGCAACCATCAGTGGACGACTGAGCGATAAATATGATTCACGCATTCTCTCATCAGCCGGTATGTTGCTGTCGGCCATCGGAGTTGGAATGCTGGTTTTTTCAAATGCTGAAACACCGCATGGATTCTTCTATGCAGCGCTTGCCATCCTTGGACTCGGATTTGGTTTTTTCTCCACACCAAATACACATTCCGTCATGAACTCCGTTGAGCCACCGCAATTCGGTACTGCTTCGGCAACACTAAGCACCATGCGCATTTCGGGGCAGATGATCAGCATGGGAATGGCAGCACTTTTCATCAGCTGGCTCATCGGCGCGCACAGAGTAAATCCTGCAAACGCGCTCCTGCTGGTCGATGTGATGCAATATGTCTTTGGAATTTTCTTTTTTCTTCTGCTGCTCGGCACGTACTTTTCGTGGGCCAGAGGGAAGCATGCGGCATGAAACATGCGGCGCTTCGCTTCGCGAGTTGAAAGTTGTAAGGTTATAAAGTTATAAAGGTGACGTTAGGAGCATGCGGTATGATTCGGCTGCGCTCTCGCTCTGATTCTCATACATTTTTTGCATGCGTCATGTCTTCTTCTCAGCTCCTACTAAAAGCTGATTGCTGATTTCTGCCAACTGAAAACTGATGGCTATCTTGTAACGTCTGTAACGTGTAACGTGTAACGTGTAACGACTGTAACGCAGTTTACGAAAGTCTGTTCTTATACTCCTCATACCCCACCGACCTCAGCAACGTGAATTTTCCATCACTGTCAATCTTTCCGATATGCGGATGGCGAACGCCATTGAAGAGTGTAGTCTTGACCATCGTGTAATGAATCATGTCCTCAAACTCAATCCTGTCACCGGGTTTCAGCTCATGTGAAAAACTGTAATCACCATAAAAATCACCGGCAAGACAAGTGGAACCACCCATTCGATATTTAAATGGAAATTCATCCGGCTCCCCTGCCCCTGTAATGACAGGTTTGTAGGGCATTTCGAGGGTGTCGGGCATATGTGCGCTGAACGAAACATCGAGTATGGCTGTTTTGATTCCACCGCTTTCGACCACGTCGAGTATAGTTGCCAGCAGGAATCCGGTGCGCCAGCCAACGGCTTCACCGGGCTCGAGGATTATTTTCAGATTCGGGAAGCGCGATTTGAAATCTTTCAGCAATGCAATCAGATGATCCGGTTTGTAATCGGCACGTGTAATATGATGTCCACCACCCATGTTGAGCCACTGCGCCTGATTCAGAAGGTGACTGAATTTTTCTTCAACAACCTTGAGAACCCGCTCCAACACATAAGAATCCTGCTCGCACATGACATGAAAATGCAAACCCGAAATTCCTTCGGGTAGCGTTGCAGGCAGCTGTTCAAGCGGAATCCCAAGTCGTGACCCTGGAACCGCCGGATTGTAAATGTCGGTTTCGATTTCCGAATAGCCAGGATTGATGCGCATTCCCGCGTGGATTTCGGGATGCTGCAGCATTTTGCCTTTGTATTTATTCCATTGGCTGAGCGAATTGAAAGTAATGGTCTGACTCAATTGCAGCAACTGTTCAAAATCATTTTCTTCATACGCCGGGGCATAGGTATGCGCCTTCATACCCATTTCCTCGTAAATCAATCTTGCTTCATTTACTGAGCTGGCGCAGGCGCCACTAAGATATTGCTTCATCAGTGGAAAGTAATGCCAGAAAGACATTCCTTTAAGCGCAACCAGAATATCGATACCGGCTTCCTTTCTTACTTTCTGCATTAACTGCAGGTTTGAAAGAAGTTTGGGCTCTTCGATTACGAAACATGGACTTGGAATGTTTGAATGCATCTTCGTTTTAGTTTGTAAAGTTTGTAAAGTTTATAAAGTTTATAAAGTTTATAAAGGCACTTTTAAGTAATGCCTCTGTTATTTGATTCGTAAAAAAAATGAGAACACCCATCTTGGAGCATTATTTTGGAGAGTTGAGTGATTTGATAAAACCTGAAATCAATCTGGATGTTTCGAGACATAATTCCATCAACAACAGAAATCTGTCCTTTGAAATATAAAGAAGGTCCAATGCAACATACAACATTGACCGAACTTCGCCACAAGAACCCTTTGCATAAAACAGAAACTGCTTAAGTTCATTATTCGATTTACGCTCAAAACCTTCAGCAATATTGTTCATTACCGAAAGTGAAGCACTGCAAATCTGGTCGCGAAAATTCGAATCTCGTGAACTTCCAAAATTGCAGTTGACCAGTTTCGTCAATTCTCTTGCACGCTGCCATGCAATAATGTCTTCAAATTTTTCAATGTTCATTCCAAAAAAAATTAAAATTAAACATGTCAATATAATCCAGTGCAACGTAACAAGTCCAAACGAAAGTACTTCATAAAGTTCACGATAATTCAGGAATGGGTCCTCTCTGGTTGCCAACCAAAAACGTCACCTTTCAACTTTACGAACTTTATGAACTTTATGAACTGCTATTTCTCGACCGGAAGAGGTTTGTCAATTTCTTCCTGCCATGGCAAACCATACTTGTTCAGATCGGCCATGAAAGGATCCGGATCAAACTCTTCTACATTGAAAACGCCTGCACCCGCCCATTTTCCTTCGAGGAACATTTTGGCGCCAATCATGGCAGGAACGCCGGTTGTGTAGCTTACACCCTGAGCTCCGGTTTCTTTATACGCCTGTTCATGACTGCAGTTATTCCATACGTAGTACGTGCGTTCTTTTCCATCTTTGATACCGCGAATCTGACATCCAATGCTGGTTTCGCCTTTATAATTCACGCCAAGACTTCCCGGATCGGGCAGCAATGCCTTGAGGAATTGAAGCGGAACGATATCAACGCCCTGATATTTGATGGGCTTGATGGAAGTCAGACCAACTTCCTGCAACACTTCAAGTGCAGTGATGTAGCGCTGTCCAAAGGTCATCCAGAAACGCGCGCGTTTGAAATGCGGGTAATTTTTCACCAGTGATTCCAGCTCTTCGTGGTGCATTACGTATGATTCGCGCGGTCCGATATTCGGATATTCAATGGGCTTATGAATTTCGAGCGGTTTCGTTTCAATCCACTTTCCATTCTCCCAGTAGAGGCCGTCCTGCGTGATTTCGCGTATGTTGATTTCAGGATTGAAATTCGTTGCAAAATATTTTCCGTGGTCTCCGGCGTTGCAGTCAACGATATCGAGGTAATGCATTTCATCGAAATAATGCTTCTTTGCATAGGCAGTATAGATGCTGGTTACACCGGGATCGAAACCGCAGCCGAGAATGGCCGTCAATCCGGCATCCTTGAAACGATCCTGATATGCCCACTGCCAGCTGTATTCGAATTTCGCCTCATCAATGGGTTCGTAATTGGCTGTGTCAAGATAATTCACTCCGGCATTCAGACAGGCATCCATGATGTGCAGATCCTGATATGGCAAAGCAACATTAATGACGAGCTGAGGTTTGTATTCCTTAAGCAACTTTGTCAGTTCTTCGACATTATCTGCATCAACAGCAGCAGTCTGGATGCGGTTTCCGCCAATTTTTGCAGCAATCGCATCGCATTTTGATTTGGTACGGCTGGCCAGCATGATTTCGCTGAACACTTCCGGCAACTGTGCACATTTATTGGCTACAACGGTTCCGACGCCACCAGCGCCGATAATAAGTACTTTTCCCATAATGATAATTTGTTTTTACAAAAATAGCGGAAATTTCCGAATCGTATTCAGATTAAACAATCAGCAAATAATCAGTGTGATTTTTTCTGACACTATTTTCTTCCGTGACGGAACAGAAAATCCTTCTCTTCTTTCGTTATTGAATCATAGCCACCTTTCGATATTTTATCGAGAATGGCATCCACCCTTTTGTTGTCGGCAGCCCTGCGATCGCGGTATTCATCATCGGTTTCAGGCCTGAAGTTGTTGTTCACTTTCTTTTTCATGCGCGGTTTGCGCTTAAAATATGATGATAGATTGATCCTGAAATTCTGTCGAAGCAACAGTCCGTAGGTGATTCCAAACAAGGCTCCACCGAGATGTGCAATATGTCCGCCCGGATTCGCTGCAGTGATGCTCAGTACATCAATGAGCACAAATATCAGCGCGAGATATTTCAGCTGGATCTGTCCGAAAAGAAACAGCCGCAAAGACATATTGGGGGCATAAGCTGCAATGGTGAACAGCACAGCCATGACTGCAGCGCTGGCACCAATGGCATAGCTGATTGAAAGAATGTTTTCGAACGCAGGGAAAAAATTGTATGCAGCTACAAAGGCAAAGGATCCTGCAAGACCACCTGCAATGTAGGATATCCATAATTTCCGGTTGTTCAGCGCTGTGAGGAAAATGACACCGCTGAAATACAGCATCAGCATATTCAATAGAAAATGCCAGAACGATGCATGCAGGAACATAGTTGTAAAAGCAGTCCAGGGGCGGGCTGCAAGCTGGGCAATGTCAGCCGGAAGCGCCAGATAATAAACAACGGCAGGCAGACCTCCCGGAAAAATTTCTTTTATGTTGAACAGAAAATCATTCAGCCCATTCAGTAAAACCAGAATATACACGGCGGTATTGATCAGAATGAGGCGCGAAACGGCCTGCTTCGAAAACATAAAGCTGAAAAAGCGGTTGAGAAAGCCGCCCTGATGTGGTTGTTGATAGAACATTACTTTCTTCTGAATTTGTATTTATTGCGCCAATACATGATCAGCAGAAAACCAAACAACATTCCGCCAAGATGAGCGAAATGCGCAACCCCGCTCTGAGCGCCGGAAATGCCAAAGAAAAATTCCAAAGCACCATAGAGGATAACGAAGTATTTTGCCTTGATGGGAAACAAAAAATAGATATATATTCTTTGATTCGGGAACATCATTCCGAAAGCGAGCAGAATTCCGAAAACCGCACCTGATGCTCCAACCATTGGTATTGACATTCTCCATTCCATCATGATCCGCAACTGTTCAAGGCTCTGTCCGATGAACACGGTGTCGTCAGGACGCATACTCCACTGCCGCAGCAGATTATTGGCCATATCAACGTTTTCGCGCGAGGCAAAATGAGATTGTACAATGTTTTTGAAATCAGCAATATTTGGGTTGGATGCGTAAATTTCCAGAACATCTTTGAGCTGATTGAATTCAAACCAGTTGATGCCAAGCTGAACCAGTGCTGCTCCGATTCCCGTGACGAAATAAAAAACAAGAAACCGTTTTGCACCCCAGAAATTTTCGATCAGGTAGCCGAACATCCACAGCGCAAACATGTTGAAGAAAAGATGCATGGGGTCTGCATGCATGAACATGTAGGTGATGAACTGCCATGGGCGGAACGTTTCGGATTCGACCCAGCTGAGTCCGAGAATCTGATTCAGGTCAATGCCTCTGCCCTGCAGAATCCATGTTGCAGCGAAAAACAAAACATTGATGATGAGCAGGTTTTTCACTGCCGGTGGCATCATCGAAAATCCGCCGGGGCGGTAGTAATCATTCATTTATTCAATTGCTTTTATGCAGCCATTTTGCAAGATCATCGGCAGGTACAATGGTGAAAATGTTTTTCCCTTCCGGTGATATTTCAGGATTTGATGAAGCAAACAATTTTGATATCATCAGCTTCATCATTTCGCTGTTCAGAAACTGGCCGGGGCGCACTGACAACTTTCTTGCCATTGACAAAATGACAGCTTCGCGGCGGTCGGTACGCAATGCTCCGGCCGATTTATAATCTTCCAGAACTCCCTCGAGCAGCTGTTTTACCGTTATTCCATTCAGATCGACATCGTCTGGAACAGCACTGACACTAAACATGTCGCGACCCAGCTGGGAAATGACAAATCCGCAGTCGTTCAGTTCATCACTTATTCCGGCCATCAGTTCACTGTCGGCAGCGCCAAATGAAATATTTTCGGGGAACATGAGCAGGCGCGCGTGTTTCGATTCATGATGCGCCGAATTGATCAGCTGGTCAAACACAATGCGAAGACTTGCCTGATGCTGATCGACCAGCAGCATGCCCGATTTCACATTGCTGATGATAAAACGGCGGCCTGCCTGAATATAGGATTCACCATTGAAAGATTCATTTTGCGGCGCATACTGACCGGGGATAATGGCTTCAGGTTCCGGATCAGGCGAAGGAATGGTCTCGCTTTCCCAGTGCAGGCGCGAACGTTCAGCACTGGTGTAATCAATGGGCTGGACAGAGTTTCGGAATGGATTGAAATCCGGATTCACTTTAATCTGAGGAATTTTAACCTCTCTGTCCGGATTCATGGAAAAATCAATTCCCTGCTCCACTTCGAAATCGATGGACGGCATGGCATTGCCTGTGCCCAGTGCCCGTCGGATTGTGCTTGTGATGAGCGTTGCAACCATCCGTTCATCCCTGAATTTGATTTCCGTTTTGGTCGGATGAATATTGATGTCAATTTCAGCCGGATCAACATCGACGAAAATAAAATATCCCGGAAATGCATCAGCGGGAATCAGGCCCTGATAGGCATTTTTGATTGCAGCATTGATATAATTGCTGCGGATAAACCGGTTGTTCACAAAAAGGAACTGCTCGCCACGTGTCTTTTTGCTGAACTCGGGACGAATGACAACTCCGCCTACTCGCACATACTGCGTATCCTGCGAAACAGGCATAAGCCGCTGCTGGTATTGTTTTCCGAAAAGCGAAACAATGCGCTGCTGCAGGTTGGATGGCTCGTGGGTTGACAAAATCCGGCTGCCGTCAAAAATGCGGAAACGGATATGATGATTGGGAATGGTCACATGATGAAATTCATCCCAGATATGATGCATTTCGGCCGTATCGCTTTTAAGAAATTGTCTGCGCGCAGGTATATTGAAAAAAAGATCTTTTACCTGAATATTGGTTCCCTGCGTTGCCGCACAGATATCCTGTGAAATGAATTTTGATCCTTCAATGACGATATTTATCCCGGCTTCTGATTCAGCGTCGCGTGTCTTCATTTCAACACGTGCAACCGACGCAATGGAGGCCAGCGCCTCACCACGAAACCCAAAGGAACGGATGGCAAACAAGTCTTCGGCCCGGTTGATTTTGGATGTTGCATGTCGCTCAAACGCCATTCTTGCATCTGCAACGCTCATTCCGCGGCCGTTGTCAATGACCTGAATCATTGTTTTGCCGGCATCGCGGATTACCAGGTCGATTGAAGTGGCGCCGGAATCAACGGCATTTTCGAGTAACTCCTTAACAACAGACGCAGGGCGCTGAACGACCTCGCCAGCCGCAATCTGATTGGCAACCGATTCGGGTAAAAGCTTAATGATATCGGACATAGAAAATCAGAAGAAAATGAAATACAAAAGTATAAGAATAATCGCAACATAAATAAGAATGCTCTGATTACGCTTGCGTTTCTGGCTTACAGAGTCGCGCCGGTACTTGCGATAGGCCTCATGAGTCATTTTTCCCTGGCCATCTGATGTGCGGATTTTTTTATCCTCTTCGTCCGGATTGAAGAACTGCGGTTTATAGGAAAACTGCTTTGGTTTCGGGGTATATACAAAACGTAGTTTCATGGTATCGCTGATTGTCACAACAAAGATACAAATAATAACACTCTTTGTTCAATCAATCAGGTAAAGGCAAGATCCCATCAGCGAGATTTCTCAGTTTACTTAACACTTCCTTGTTGACAATAAGTGTGAAACTGCTTTGACCGCATAATTTTTATTCGTAATTTTGTTTATATTAAAAATGTCTTCCATCATGAAAAGTTTAAGTTTTGTATTGATTTTTTTAGGGTTAATCTCATTAACTCAGGCTCAATTCAACAATAATTTTAAGCGACTGTATGAAGTAGCCGACGGATTTATTTATCAGGAAAACTATATTGATGCACTCCCGTGTTTTCAGAAACTCGATAGTATGGCGCCAAACAATGCCAATATTCAGTTTTATCTTGGGCTGTGTTATCTGAAATCATTTGATGAGAAAAATGAAGCCTCGAAATTTCTCGAACTGGCTTCGCAGAATATTTCAACAGACTATTACGGAAATTTCAATGAGAAATCGGCTCCGGTATTCACCTACTATTATCTGGGAAAAGCCTATTTCTATGAAGAGAAATTTGATCTGGCCCTTGAGAATTTTGAAAAATTCAGATATTATCTCACACCCGAAGACGAAGAGCTGATTAAAGATGTGAACCGTCAAATCACTATGACCTACAATGCGCGGAACCTGATTGCCAATCCCATTCAGGTGAAAGTCGATAATCTTGGAGCCACCATCAATTCTGAATTCCCCGACTATGCACCAGTCATGTCACCGGATCAGAGTTTCTTCATTTTCACTTCACGACGTGAAGGATCAACCGGTGGCAAAAAAGATGCAAAAGGAAAATATTTTGAAGATATTTATATCTCGAAATGTGATAAGGACAAATGCTCTTTCAGTGATATGCAGTTACTGCCGGGAAGCGTCAACACCAACGGACATGAGGCCAGCATCAGCATGTCATGGGACGGATCAACACTGTTTATTTACCGCGATGACAAAGGTGATGGCAATATTTACATGAGTAAAATTGAGGATGGCAAATGGTCAGCAGCAGAAAAGCTGGGCGCCGAAATCAATACGAAGTATTATGAAAATCATGCCTGCCTGAGCCCAGATGGCGAAACACTTTATTTTGTCTCGGACCGCCCGGGCGGAATGGGCAAAAAAGACATCTGGATGTCGCAGCGCATTGGAAATAACAAATGGGGAAAAGCTGTCAACCTTGGTCCCAGAATCAATTCGGAATACAATGAAGACTCTCCTGTTATTCTCTCGGATGGAAAGACGCTTTATTTCAGCTCAGAAGGCCATGAATGCATGGGCGGTTACGATATTTTCTACAGTCTTTTCGAAAACGGCGACTGGAATTTCCCTCGCAACATCGGATTCCCATTGAATACGGTCAATGATGATATTTTCTTCATTCCGACACTCGATGGCAAACAGGCCTACTATGCTTCGGAGTACGGAGATTGTTTTGGCGATCTTGATATTTACCGGGTGACAATTGTGAGCTCTGTTGAACAGATTGCCATATTGACCGGGCTGGTAAAAGACACCATCAACGATAAACCGATCAACAGCAGAATCATTATCTACGATGCCGTTACAAATGAGATTTATTCGCAGACTGAATCCGATAATGAATCAGGAAGTTTCAGTGCATCGCTCAAAAGCGGACACAAATACAAGGTTGTTGTTACTACCGCAAGTGGCCAGCAGTTTCAGGATTTGCTTGATATTCCTTTTTCAGGCAGTGAAGACCTGATGTTCTATAAACCATACTATTTCGGAAATGTGATTGCCATTGAGCCGGATACCATTCTGGAAAGAATCAATGTTGGACAGCGCATTGGTGACCGTTTTGTCTTGAGGAATGTTTACTTTGATTTTGATAAATCCACTTTGCGTCCGGAATCAAAGACTGAACTTGACCGGCTTGTAAGTCTCCTTGAGGCTTTGCCTGAACTGAAAATTGAACTGTCGGGCCACACCGATAATTACGGCTCTCGCACTTACAATAAAAGCCTTTCGGAAAACCGCGCCATGGCTGTTGTACAATATCTCGTTGCAGCCGGAATCGATGCCAACAGACTTACCTATATGGGATATGGCTTCGATCAGCCCATTGCCACCAATGAAACAGATGCAGGACGCCAGCTGAACCGCCGTACCGAATTCCGCATTGCGGGCTCAGTTAGCGATGGTGTTACATTAGGCCGTTATCTGACCGACGCAAATTTGAATGTCACCAACAATGTAACAGCCGACTCTTATTCCGATGTGCTCATTGACTATAAACCGCGCTGGTACATCATTGGCGGGAGCTTCATGTTCCTTAAGAATGCCGAAAAATTCCGCGATGAACTCCGCAACAGCGGATATCCGTCTGCAGAAATTGTTGGTCAGAATTCCACCGGTTCCTACCGCGTTGCATACAAGAGTTTCGACAATAAGGATGAAGCGCTCAAGATACTCGACAGCATGAAGGAAGATACATGCAATGAAGGGCTATGGATTCTGCAGAAATAATGATTGAACTCTGAACCAAAAAATTTGGAAATGTGCGGCTTCGCCCATGTGAAGCTCACGTGAAATCACGTAAAACGTGACAAGCTGTGACAGGTTCGCATATGTGTGAATATGAGATTTGTCGGCAGGTTTAGAGGTTGATAGGTTTAGAGGTTGAGTGAGCGACAGTGTCACGTTTTGCGTGAAGCAACATTGAAAACACGATTTACGAGATACAAAATCAGAAATACGAAATAGGCGTAAGGCATGAGTCATTAGGCATAAGGCGTTGTGCGTTGTGAAAGGCGGAGCAATTGCATTTTCTCTAAGGTACCGCATGCCGCAAGCCTCATGCTGCAGGCCTTGTTCTCGTCCTTGTCCTTGTCCTTAAAAATGAATCACTTCGCCAAACAGGCGCATGGCATACTGATCGGTTGTAAGCGACAGATAAGTCAGAACTGAATCAATGTACGATTCCTTTGATTTCAGATCGAAAATCGCGAACATACTCTTGTTGCCGTTTTGAACAGAATATTTACGTGTCCAGTCGCCGAATGAATCCTGCAGCTCAGGATACTGGCTGCATTCCTTTTCAATATTAGCCGACGTATTTTCGCCATCATACATCTCGAGCATAAACTGAAACAGCGTCGACAGAATGAGCTCCACATAACGGTTGTAGCGACGTATGCGCGGATGACTGTAGATGTACTGATAATTGAAATCCTTAATGCTTTTCATGAGCCCGAATGTGGCTGAATCGAGCATCAGTCCATCGCTTACAGAGCTGTTCTCGCAGAGGTCGATGATGAAATTGTGCATCAGCGAAGTTGTGAAAACGCTCTCAGTCACTGACGGATACTTCTGCCGTATGATATCGTTCAATTCCTTCACCTGCTCATTTGTAAGAATATTGAGTCTTTGCGCATCTTCGATATCGCGGCCGAGATAAGCGATTTTGTCGGCAATTTTCACAACACATCCTTCCCAGGTGAATGGCGCATATTCATTCGGATAGCGGATGGCATTCAGATCTATGGCTTCGGATCTGGGTTTCAGCCCGTTCTGATCAACCTCGCCGCAATGCGAAATGATACCGTCGCGCACAGCATAGGTCAGATTCAATGGCTGCTCTACCCCCTGCAGGTCGGGCAGACTCTCGATGCTGTCGACCACCCGCAGACTGTTGCGTTCGTGCCAGAATGTATGATTCAGATGTTCCTTCGACAATTTTGAAATCACTTTTTCTCCTTCATGTCCGAAAGGAGCATGACCAAGATCGTGTCCCAGTGCGATGGCCGTGGCAAGCTCGGCATTCAGCCCAAGCTCTTCGCAAATAGTACGCGACACAGCTTCGACGTGATGCACATGTTCGATGCGCGTGCAGATGTGATCATTCATCGTTGCATAAAACACCTGCGTTTTGTGCTTCAGCCGCCTGAAAGCATTGCAATGCAGAATGCGGTTGTAATCGCGCGAAAAATCGGTGCGGATGTCTTCACTCTTTTTATAAATTACCTGCTGCCGCGAAACCGACTGGTCAAATTTCGTGTGGCCCGGCTGTATGGCGTCTGCTGCAAATCGTTTCATGTTTCTTTACTTATAGCAAATGTACATTTTTTCATTCGCATGATAAACAGGACCATAGTAAAAATGCCAGTGAGTACTTCTGATCAGCGCACCCGATGCCAGCTTAAACAGAACTATGCAATGCTGTTGCTATCCTTGTTACACAGAGTCGCACAATGTACGCACAAAGTCGCACAGAGCTTGAATTTTCGAGGCAAAAGCCGGCATCAATACAGCAAAGTGAATTTGAAAGCGAGCTTTCATAATCCGATATAATGTAATTGATTAGAGAATATCATAAAATATGCGGGCAATCCAACATTCCATAGTTCGCAGAGAATCGCAGAACATGGAATAGTTGGAGAGTGGCCTCTGCATCCGACTCTTCCAGGTCCTTCATTGCATTGCGGACTCTTGAAGGTCGGTTCGTTTGGAAGAGTTGTCGTTTTACAAAAACAGATTTTTGGATTTATCATCTTTTTACAAACCGCTTTTGTTGAATTTTCAAGTGTCTTACTCTGTGTGACTAAGATTCCTGGCTGTTTTTGCAGAGTATGATGCGATGGCACTGACATGATTAATATCAATTTTTGTCACCGGAATTTATGTCGGACAGGACAGATTCTGTTGTAATTTTGAATTGTTCTAAATAACAAAAAAATAAACGTCATGAAAAAGCTTGAAATATTACCAGAATTTCGTCTTGATTTTCCCTATACACTTCCGGTCCTTGATTATGAATATTCAGCACTGGAGCCATACATCGATGCCCGCACGATGGAGATCCATCACACGAAGCACCATCAGGCCTATGTGGATAATCTCAACAAAGCGCTGGGCGACGATGCTCTGATAAGCAAGCCACTGCTGCAATTATTCGAAAACTCCGGCGAAATTGCTCCTGCTGTGCGTAACAATGGTGGCGGGCATTACAATCATTCACTGTTCTGGAAAATCCTTAAAATAAACGGTGGTTCAAAACCCGAAGGCGAATTACTGAATCATATCATACGCACATTCGGCAGCTTTGATGAATTTAAGGATGAATTCGGCAAGGCAGCTGTATCTCGCTTTGGAAGCGGTTGGGCGTGGTTGTCGGTGGATGAGGAAAATAAATTGTTCATCAGTTCAACTCCGAATCAGGACAATCCGCTGATGAGTGTAGCCGAGAAAAGAGGCTATCCCGTGCTTGGACTCGATGTGTGGGAACACGCATACTACCTGCATTACCAGAACCGCCGTCCTGACTACATCAAGGCTTTCTGGGATGTAGTGAACTGGAGCGAAGTTGAAAAAAGATATTCATCCATCATTAAATAATTGAACCATGAGAATTTTTGTAAGCATTTTTGCATTGCTGCTGTTCTTCGGAACCAACGCACAAACGCACGTGTTCAAGCCCCTGCCCTACGCCTATGATGCGCTGGAACCTTACATTGATGCAAAGACAATGGAGATACATTATTCTAAACATCATCAGGGATACTACGATAAATTCATGGCAGCCATAAAAGGAAACAGTACACTGGAATCGCTTTCTATGCCTGAGATCATGGCACGTATGAATGAATTTCCGGCAGCGGTCCGCAACAACGGCGGCGGTTTCTGGAACCATGAATTTTTCTGGGAATCGATGACACCCGGTGGCAACGCAATTCCCAACGGGGCCTTCAAAAGCCGCATCATTACACAATTCGGAAGCACGGAGAAATTTCTTGAAGAATTCAAAAATGCAGGACTGTCGGTATTTGGCAGTGGATGGGTGTGGCTGATTCAGGAAAAAGGCGAATTGAAAATTGTCACTTCTCCAAATCAGGACAACCCGCTGATGAATGTTCCGGCAGGCACCGTAAATCCGCTGCTGGCGCTCGATGTGTGGGAGCATGCCTATTATCTGAAACACCAGAATAAAAGAGCTGCGTATATAGACGACTTCTTTAATGTGATTGACTGGATTGCAGTGAGCAAGCGATTTAATGAGAAGTTGTGACGCTACATTCCGTTTTAATTTGAAAAGAAATCCGGTTCGCCGGATTTTTTTATTGGGCTCTGCGAGTTTTTGTGTGGTGGTTTTCGAACTGACCTTATTTGCACTGATTTTTTTGAAGAAAATTTCAGACATCCGGAGGATGTCAAACAATCATAGCGTCCGGCGAGCTTGTCACGTTTTACGTGAAGCCGGATGGGAAAATGCACAAAAGCAAGACCCGCCAGCTGGCGGGTCCAATACATATATATCCGAGAAATAATCATTTCCAAGATTGTCCTTCATTGGACCTCTCCGAGGTCGATTGAATTTTATCTTTTACCCGGCTTCACGTAAAACGTGACAAGCCTCCGGGCTATTTTTGTTTGACCTGCGCTGCAGGTCTGGTGAAATTCCTTAAGGCAGTTTAGCAGAAAACAATATCGTGCAAAAGAAAGCAGCATCTTTTTTAATGCCTGCTTCACACAAAAACTTGTAGAACCTATAATTTATTGTCCACTTGTAAAAATCAAAAAAATCTTTTGCAGTCCGCATGTGGGCTGCCGGTGACGGACGCTACATGAGCAGTTATATCTATACCGCCGGTGGCGACCGCTCGCTGAAACTGACCGGCGCCAACCAACAGATGTTGATAAATAATCAGTATTATATTAACTTTGCTAATCTGAACGAAAACAAGAGCCTGTATATGGGAGCCTATATGGTGCTGACGAACA
>CAZJOL010000025.1:0-18630 GCA_964547605.1 uncultured Bacteroidaceae bacterium
TGATTTTAAAGCGCTGCAGGAGCGACACTGTATTTACACCTCTTTATCACCCCGGTCCCGAATCATCTTCATCAGTCGCAGAAAATACTCTTCCAAACTTTCGCCGGATACTTTGGGAATGATCTCAAGCGCACTTGTAAAGCTGTTCATCAGCGAAGTGTATTTGTTGAAATTTGCTTTCAGAACTTCAATGTCATTTGTTTCCCAGTACTCGCCTTCGTCTTTTAATTCAAAAGATGAAAAATATTTCTCACTCAGATAACGAAACAAATCAATGACAAACTGATGAATTTCGATTCCGGCATATTGTGTTTTCACCGAAATCATATATAAATATTCGCTTTCAGGCGGCTCTTTGGCCTCGCCCCAGAACTGAAGGTGCATCGGGCTGCTGATGCGGCCGTTCGACAGAAAGCAAATCCAGACTGGTTCGCATTCAGGAGGCGAGAATACAACACCGTAAACATCCTGATTGAACTCGTCTTTTCCAAAAGCGCCTTCCGGAAATTCGCGCTCAAACTCATGCACATCCCAGTGATGCACTTTTGCAATATCGCGCACTTCATCTATTAGTTCCGGCAATAATTCCGGTCTGGCAATGCTTCCGCTGTAATGAAAACTGAGACCCATAAATAATTTCATTAAGGCTTAATGCAGACGAAATTAATAAAAATCAGCGTCCATTCATTTTTTTACTTAATCAACACCGTAAGAGAGCCAATATTCTTGACACTGCCGTTTGGTCCTTGTACCATAATATCAGAGATGTATACCCGATCTCCCGTTCGCAGTTTTTTAATTCTGCGTTTCATAGCTGGCGTGAACAAATGACTATCGCTCTGCCGGTCAATGATTCGCTCGCCAACGTTGAAACTCATAACGAAAGAGTGTATGTTGATGAAAACGAGACTGTATTCCAGACTGTCGGCACGCAGCAGATCGTCCCGGCTGATGCGCCCATGACGCAATCCGGGCAAGAGAACACGTGGCTCCTGCTGGAGGTACGATAGTCTTTCTTCGTAATCAATACTATCGGATGTTCTGTGCTCCAACGTGAGCTTCATATATTCACCAACCTTCCATGTAATCTGAAGATCGGTCGATCGCGAAATGTATTCAGCCGTGTCGTTCTGATGTTTCTCAAGAATTTCCTTTAATATTTCAGCATCTGCATTATTATTGACAAGACCGCTGAAAATTAAACAGCGCACTGCGGCATTCGCATGGTCGGTATATGGAAACAGCGCTTCAACAGGACTGTTGATCATCAGCATATAATAACTTTCTCTGGTTTCATCGTCCCAGACAACACGCCCTTCATGGTATGCCTGCTCCGTTTCAATGTCTTTCACAAACTGCTCAAACAATGAATCAACGCTTGCCGCTTGTGCAAACAGTATTTGTGCGCAAATAATCAGGATTGTGGTGAACAGGGTTTTCATATTAAATAGTTTCAGGTTTATGATAGATATTGTTGTATACAGCATACAGAGCTACTTCCCATGTGTTTCATCCGGGTCATACACTTCGTATATTTTAATTTCATTTCTGCAGAATTTGAAAAACACCACGTAAAATTTCTTTTTGTCAGGATTGAAAAATACAATACTGTTGGTGAAATAATGAAACGAAAGCCGGCCTCCATCCTTGTCTTCGAAAAATGTCGAATAGAATTGTGTATCCATACAGCCCTCTTCCATAAACTGAATGGAAATATGAATGCTGTCCACTACGAATGTTCTCACACTGTCATACAACCATGTCATGACTGGTTTTACATTGGTCAGGGTTGTGTCGGGCATGGCTTCTCGCCTGATGATCGCCGTATCATTCGAAATTTCAAGTACATCGTATGACCCTGGTTTGTATGGATCATTTTTTTTTCAAAATAAAAGAAATCTTTCTCAGCAAAGTGCACAAAACGAAGCTCATTCACATCGATTGCATTCATTGTCATGCTGTTTTCACGGTTCTGCTCAGATAAAAGTTTATACCTCAGTTTGCCGGAATTTTCAATCTGCTCTGGCACCGCTTTTTTACTGTTTTTCGCTTCGCCGCTCCCCGGCTCAGTTTGAGCAATACTGAAGAGACTGAATAACAAATTCAGTAATAAAAATAATGTAGTTGATTTAAAAAAAATGCTGCACATGTCTGTGACAATAAAATCAATCAAGTGTTTCAAAAGCGTTCAGGCCAAATTCAAGCGCAATATAAATAATTTTGCTAACTCATTGGGCACGCGTCTCTGCTTGCAGCGTCTCCCGACGCGTGACCATCCAACTCAAAGGTGCTTCACGTAATACGTGACAGGTCGCACACCTTGTTCCTGGGACTTCGTCCGAGGCTATTATTATTTAACTCCTTCGGAGTTTCTAATGGTGCTTTGCAGCTTTCTTTTTGCCTTCACGTAAAACGTGACAAATCGGCCATAATTGCGTTGCGCGTTGAGCGTTGAGCGTGGAGTTTATCCCGACGAAGGCGGGACCATGGACCGCAAGCCTAATACAGAGCGAGAAACAGTGTGAGAGCGAAGATCCGCATGCCCTATGCCGCATGCCACAAGCCTTAGTCTTACTTAAACAGCCCCGGCCAGTATCCCTGCATCAACAGCTCCTGCTGCAGATTGTCATACTCCAGCCGATAGTTTTTCAGCAGTGCCGTTTCGCCAAAAAACGTGAATGCCTTGATGGAATACTTGTAATAATCAATCACCATGGCCGGATGAAACTGTGAGCTGAAGAGCAATCCCGCATTCTGCTTTGCAATGTCGCGGATGCTGTATTGATTGGCAGTCTGATATGCCGCAAGGCGATTGGTGTTCAGCACAAACAGCCGCATCGTATCCATAGCCTCGAATCCAGGCCGGCACAGCTGATCGTATTTTTTTATCGAGTCGGGTTCGCCGGCCTTTGCGTAAAGCAGCACCAGATCGAGCTGACACGAGGACACTCCATATTGAATGTCGCTCTTTTTATACAATGCCATCGCTGACATGATTTCTTTTTCTGCTTCCTTGTAGTTTTTCATTCTCAAAAATGCAATGCCGCGTGCCTTGATGTTGTTTGCCAGTTGCGAATTGTCGCCTAGCTTTGTCCAGATGACAATGGATGAGTCTATCAATGGCAACGCTCGTTCGGGTTTACCCAACACTTCGGAATATAACAAGGCCTCGTTGAGAAATGAAAAAGCAAGTAATGTTTCGTTATTCTTTTCGTTCAGAATCTGCCGCTTTTCATTTATGAAATAAGCACATTGCCAGGGCGCCAGATAATACAGCTGCATCAGCCCATCCAGCAGCTGCTCGCGGCCATTGATGCAATTGACCGATAATCTTTTCTGCAATTCAACCGGAATAATAAACGGAAGCGTATCGAGCTGATCGCGGCAGGCCAGCACCGATGCGACAGTCCATTTGATGGTTGAATCAGCAACAATATGCATACTGGCGGCAACCAGCAGTTTCAATGATCTGTCGAAAGGATTTTTCTCGTCGAATGCAGCAACATCGGGTGCAGTGCCATTTTTGTAATACTGATCCCATGCGGCTTTTGCAGTAGCTGAACTACGGTCATACGCCGTAAAAGACGTTTGCGCACTGGCTGTTATGCCGCAAAACAACAGTATTCCAAAACAGAATGATGACAGAATTTTCATCGGGCAAATTTTTGATACAAAATATTTTATGCAAATAAACATCATTTTTTTCAGGAAAACACCATTGTTTCAAAAGGAATGATTACTTTTGCAGTGGGTAAGTCCTGTACAACCAGCTCCCGCGAACTCCCCCAGGTTCGGAAGGAAGCAAGGGTAAGTGGTTGTAGCGGTGTGATGCAGGTAACTTACCCATTTTTTATTTCAAAAAATTCAGCCGGAATTTTGAAATCAACCAAAACCAACATTTCTTGATTTTCAAATTTTCAAATCATCAAATTTTCAAATTGAATCATGAAATTCTTCATTGACACCGCGAATTTAAAAGAAATTGAAACCGCACAAAGCTGGGGCATTCTCGATGGCGTAACCACCAATCCCAGTCTCATGGCCAAAGAAGGCATCAAAGGCCAGGATAATATTCTGAAACATTATGTCGATATCTGCAATATTGTCGATGGTGATGTAAGCGCCGAAGTGATTGCACTTGACTTTGAAGGAATGATTCGTGAAGCCGAAATTCTGGCATCGCTGCATAAAAATATAGTAGTCAAGGTTCCGATGACCAAAGACGGAATCAAAGCGGTGAAGCACCTTTCAGGTGATGGCATCAAAACAAACTGCACACTGGTTTTCAGTGCCGGCCAGTCAATTCTTGCAGCCAAAGCGGGCGCCACGTATGTCTCTCCATTTGTCGGCCGCCTCGATGATATTTCAGCCGACGGCATTGCACTCATCGGCCAGATGGTGAATATTTTCAATGCACAGGAATACAAGACCCAGATTCTCGCAGCCAGTCTGCGTCATCCGATGCATATAGTGCAATGTGCCGAAATCGGCGCCGACGTGGTCACCTGCCCTTTCAAATCAATTGAGCAGCTGTTCCATCATCCGCTCACCGACATTGGTCTGGAGAAGTTTATGGAAGATTATAAAAACTCGCAAAAATAAATGTTGCTCGAAATTCATCCTGTCAATCCGCAGGAGAAATATATCAGTCAAATTGTCGAAAGTCTGAATCAGGGCGGAGTTGTGATATTTCCGACCGACACCGTATATGCCATCGGCTGCAGTCTCTATCAGCATAAGGCGGTGGAGCGGATTGCAAGAATCAAAGGCATCAGAACTGATAAAGCCAAATTTTCGATACTGACCGATGGAATGAGCAACCTGAGTGAATTCACCAAACCCATCAACAATCGTATTTTCCGTTTGATGAAAAAGGTGCTGCCCGGACCTTATACGTTCATTCTTCCGGCCAGCAGCAAGGTTCCCGGAATATTTGAATCGAAGAAAAAGACAATCGGTTTTCGTGTTCCTGACAATCTGATTTTGCAGATGATCATTTCAAAGCTCGGACACCCGCTGGTCTCAACCTCGCTCCACAGCGACGATGACAACTATCTGGAATATGTTGTCAATGCAGAATTGATTTATGAAAAATACGAAAACCTGGTCGATTTTGTGATTGATGGCGGCCCTGGCGGTATTGAGCCATCGACAGTGCTCGACTGCACCAGCGATGATGTTGAAATCATCCGCGAAGGAAAAGGTCCGGTTGATGTGCTATAAGCATAAAAAAACCGGCAATAAAGCCGGTTCCACGAAAACAATTCTTTTCTTATAATAACTGATATTCAAGTTTTGCTTCAAGATTGGGTGCTTTACTAACCTGAAGTACATAAGTTCCAGTACCCAGCTTAACCTGCTGAATAGAATGATTTTCAGTTACTGTTCCCGAACTGGTCACTTTTTTGAAATACAGATCTGCACCTTTGGTTGTTGAGGCAATGTTGAATTTCTGATAAATACGTGCAGTATTAAAAGCAGGAGCGGCCTGTGATTCATTGCAGGAAGTGAAACTGGTTATTATTTCCATACTCAGAAGCTTGGCAACTTTGCCTTCGGGAACTGTAAATTCAGCAGTAAGGTTTGTACAATCTGCACTTGTTTTTACTGTAACTATAAGACTTTGGGCTGAGATGCTCATGATGCCTGCGACAGCAATCAGAATGAAAAATGAAAAAACTTTTTTCATGGTGTTTTATTTTTTTTGTTGAATAATTCTAATTGTCAAAAAGTTCAAGGTTTAAAGTGGCTTCAGTACCGGAACTGGCAGAAACCTCCATTATATAGGATCCTGTGAGAAGCTTAACTTTCGAAGCCGAAACAGATTCAGTTACAAGACCTGTATTCTCCAGTGTTTTCTTATAGTAAACTGTCGGTCTCTGTGAGTTCCCTGAAGTAGAAATGGCGTTACTCTTAATTACTACCACAATCGATGTAAGGTTCGGATTAGTAGCACTGCAGCTTTGAAATGAAGGAACAACATCAAGACTTTTGATGTTGGCTACCTTATTGGCAGGAACGGAAAATGCAGCCGTAAGATTAGTACATTTAGCCGAAGTTTTCACTGTATAGCTGACTTGCTGTGCCATCAGAGAAAATGCACCGGCAAAAAACACTAACACGATAAGTGAAACGATTTTTTTCATGATATGATGATTTAAAAAATTTGCCGCCTCTATAAAAAATTATGGCATAAAAATATTGGCAATGAACTCAGGCAAAAATTCAAAAAATATAAAAACCGCCACTTATCCGAAAAAAAGCTAATTTCGCCTTAATCTTCTGATATGAGCCAAAAAGTCCAGTATCTTGTCATAGCCCTGCTGAGCGTATTGTTGTATGCAAACACCATAGGCAATCGCTACTCCCTCGATGATGATTATGTCATATACAAAAATGAAAATGTACAACAGGGATTTTTCAAAACTGTTTCCGAAATAGTTACCACACATTATTCAGTTACTGAAAAATCGAAATTCGAATACAGACCAGTGGTTAAGATCACTTTTGCGGCCGAATACTCCATCTGGGGCAACAATCCGCATCTGAGCCACATTATAAACCTGTTGCTGTTTGTCATCACAGTTCTGTTATTGTTTAAAATCCTCAATCGTCTCTTTGCTGAAAAATATCCATGGCTGCCTTTTCTGGCAACAATTCTCTTTGCTGCTCACCCCATTCACACCGAAGTGGTGGCCAGCCTTAAGAACAGGGATGAGCTGCTCGCTTTCCTATTCAGTATGTGGGCGGCATGGCTGGTTCTGAAATTCTGCGATACAAAAAAATGGCACTTCCTTGCTCTGTCGCTCCCGGTCTATCTTATCGCATATTTTTCAAAATCAAGTGCACTCGTTTTCGTTGCGCTGATTCCGCTGATCATGTGGTTTGCAGGCGTAAAGAATTTCAGATACTATCTTGCCGGATTTGCATTGATTGCGGTGGCTGCATGGTTTGCACGCTGGATTCCCGGACAGATTCTTGCTGATTCACATCGTGCCGTCTATGGATTCGAAAATCCAATTTACGAACATCGTGGCATTCTCTATCGCCTGGGAACAGGGCTTGTTGCCTTGCTCTTCTATCTGCGGATTCTCATTGTTCCCTACCCGCTTCGTTTCTATTATGGCTTCGATACCATTCCCCTCACACATTTTCCCGATCTGATTTCAGTCATTTCGTTACTCATTCATATCGGTCTGTTCGTAGTGGCAATAATTTATTTCAGAAAAAAACATCCGCTGTCATTTGCGATTTTATTTTATCTGATTGCCATTTCGATGTTTTCGAATATCGTGAAACCCGCTGTGGGCATTGTTGCAGAACGATACATCTATGCGGCATCGACTGGATTTTGCCTTGCACTGGCCTGGTTCATCCTGAAGCTTTTCAGATACGAGGATAAGCCTGTCGTGTCATGGATAAAAATAAACAAAGGTGTTCGCCTTCTGATGCTTGTTCTGGTACTTATTTACGGAGCCCGCACCATCAGCCGTAATTCGGTATGGAAAGATCATCTGACTCTTTTTTACAACGACATACCACGTTGCAGCAACAGCTTCAAGGCGAATTTTCTGCTTGCATCAACCCTGCAGGTGGAAGTGAATAATACCATCAATGATCCGAAGCTGGCAAAACGCAATGCGCGCTATCTGGCCGATGCAGAGAAATGCTACAGCCGCGCGCTGGAAATATATGACCGCTACCCGGTTGCATGGAACAGCCGTGGATTTTTTCTCTTCATGTTTAAAAAAGAAACGACAACGGCCATAAGCGATTTCAGACGGGCGCTGGCGTTGAAGCCCGATTACACCGAAGCACTTTATAATCTGGGATTCGCATTCAATCAGCAGAAAAATTATGATTCGGCCATTGTATATTTTGACAAAGCAATTATTTCAAATCCTGAATATCTCAAAGGATACAACGAAAAAGGGCTCGTCATGCTGAGTTCAAAAGATACCAGCGGATTTATCGACATGCAGGAAACAATGAAAAAGAAGTTTCCGGGGTCCGATTTTCCGTACATCAATCTTGGCAATTATTTTCTGGAGCTCAAAGATACTGCGCAAACCTTTGTCAACTGGGAAGAAGCCGCCAGACGCAATCCCGACAATCAGCCACTCTTGCTGAATCTCTCTAATTTCTATTCCCGACAGGGCAATCAGGAAAAATCGCAATACTATATGGGACTGTACCGGCAATCGGTGCAGAAACAAAAAAAGCAGAAAAGACAGTAATGAATGAACTGCCATTACATGCTGGTCTGACAGCGGATTTCATTACAGCTCGCTTTGCAGATTTCCCTTTACTTGCAGCAGAAAATAATGCCTTGCTCGAAAAAGTCAGACGCATCACTGCCTGGCTCCGGCAGCAGGGTGTAAGAAAAAAATCATTAATAATTTCGCTTTTCCCGCCCGATAAAACCTGGATTGCACTTGATATAGCCATTCTGCGCTGCGGAGCCATTCATGTCCCTTTTCATAATGCAGAAGAAGTTTCATCAGCCACCGGATATTTCGAAAAATATTTTTTTATTGTTCATCCTGATTTAAAGTGTGAAACCGACACAAAAGGAAATCCAATTATTTCAACTGATTTGCCGGATGAGTTTCTAAAACATTTCAGTGCAGAAGAATCTGTTGAAAATAAGGCTGCATCAGTCAATCCTTCCGATACGGCTGAAATCATTTTTTCATATAACAATGATTCCGAAATAAAACCATTTGCAATCAGTCACGAGAATCTATTGAAAACTGCTGTTGCTGCGGGGAAAGAACTGCCACTGACTCCGGGCGACAAGTATTTGTCAATGCTTCCTTTCTCAAAAATTTATGGACGGGTTTCGCTGCTGACACACCAATTGCTTGGATGCAGCATCGAATGTTCGCAGCAGATGCTGTTGCCATCGCGGCTGATAAAAGTTACGAAAGCCGCATCAGTAGCGGTTGTCCCTTCCATGCTGCAGTATCCTGTAAAACTGGATGGATTTGGTTCACAATGGCTGAAAGGCAGATCCCTGGCGACACTGGACGAACTTCCACCGGAAGCATTCAGACATGTTTTCGGCGATTCACTGAAAATTCTCATTTGTGGCGGGACGATGATTTCATCTGTGCTGCTTGAAAAATTCGGGGCAAGCTCACTGACACTACTGGAGGGATATGGACTCACACAGACAACCGGTGTGTTTACTCTTAATACTATGAGCGCTCATCGCACCGGCAGCAAAGGAAAACCACTTGATCATATGAAATTGGAAATTTCAGCCGAAGGTGAGATTCTTGCAAAAGGGCCCGGGATCAGCCATGGAACAATATTGCCTGACGGTACCATTGAAAATATTTGCGACAGCGAAGGTTGGTTTCACAGCGGCGATGTTGGCTACATCGATTGTGATGGGTTTTTATTTGTCACTGATAATAAAAAAAGAATTTTCAAACTGGCCAACGGATACTATTACGATCCGCTGCCTGATGAGATGAGGATTTCGGATGAAATAAATGCGCGGGTAATGATTTGCAGGGATGAAAAAGGAAATTTGCACCTGCTGTCAGAAAAGCGTGAATGTGATTGGTCTGATTTGCAAAAGATGTTTCTGAGAAACTATAAAACCAGTAATTTTTCAATAGCTCTGAGCACTGTTAGTTTTGCAAGGAGCTTGCCAACAACAAGACCTTACCAGTTTTCACCAGCTGAAAACGCATTGATTCTGCGAAGGGACCACAAGTGATTTAATATCCACGATGTGGCAAAAATGTATCAATGGCTACCTATTTGTTGCTTTTATCTATGTTGAATTTTATCTGTAACGACAAGACATATTCCACAGCAGGCTCTGTAACAACCGGATTGACAACCTTGTCAAAGCCCGAATAATTTAATTTGTCGTAATAGTAAGTGGTATTGCGGGGCAGATCTTTGCGCTTCTGATTTGAATTGTAATCATAAAACAAGGTGGTAACATTGACCGTATAGCTTTTATATAATTGCGACGGATAATAGCAAAGAAAATTTTCGGCATAAATTTCAGAAACAGGTTCGGGATTTATTCCTGTGGCCTTTATATAGAGCGCTTTTTTGCCATTGATGACATCCAGAGCTGTTTGAAAAAGTTGCGTATAAATGGCATTTATGTCCGTGACAATATAATCTACTTTGGCAAGGTCATATATTCCCTGATCCGATGCGGCAAGAATCATTTTGTCAAGATCATCCATGTTTTTAAAACGCACAATAACATTTTTTTTCTGCTCGTAGCCACTGATGTATTGTTCTGCATAACTGCCATTAATTTTATAATCGGCCAGCAGCGTCTGCGTTGTCATGTCAATATAAATATCCTTCATTGGAATTCCAAGTTTTGTGAGTGCTGCGACAAACTTTTCAATGCGCGCATCAATCTTTGCATTTGCATCAGGCAGACTGGTGGATATTTCTGATACACCGAAAGTGGCTACGTAACTGTCAGCGATTACATTCATCAGCACATTTGCCTGAATCAGAAAAGTGCTGTCGGACAAATACACACGACTGGCAGACTGAGGAGAGTAGACCGGGTTGTAATTACTGTTGTTGTTCTGTCCGAAAAGATAGTTTCCGGCTTCCTGTGCAGAAACAACTGACGACAACATAACTGATAACAAAGCAGCACAAAGTAATTTCATAGTAGTTGGTTTTGCTTTGAGAATATGGAAATCAGAAAAGGTTTAAAGTGCCGGTGATTTAAATTCTGAAAAAAGAAAAGCCAATCTGGAAATCAAGTGATTTTTTCTTATTTTTGTTTTTTACTATATCTGTTATGGAACTTCTCATCAATGACTTTATTTCGAAGATTGAAAATGAATTTGAGGATTTAACGCCCGGTTCGGTGAAGCCAGACACAAATTTCCGCAATCATTTCGACTGGACATCGGTGAACGCGCTGGTGCTGTTTTCCATGATCAATGTGGAATATGGTGTAACACTCACTGCTGAAGATCTTCAGAAATCAATCACGATTCAGGACCTTTTTGAAATTATAACTTCCAAAGTAGCCAATGGCTGACATAAGCATTCGAAATACCCGCATTGCCGGCATTGCCGCCTGTGTTCCGAAAAACGTGGACCGCATCGCCGATTACACACTCATCAGCGAAAGTGAACGCGAAGGTTTCATGAAAACCGTTGGAGTGCATGAACGCAGAATGGTAAGCAAAGGCGTGGTTACATCGGACCTTTGTGCCGAAGCAGCTCGTCAGCTGATGAATAAACTTGGCTGGGAGCCATCCACCATAAACGCATTGGTGTTTGTTACCCAGACATCGGATTATGTGATTCCAAGCACGGCCATCATTCTGCAGCACCGTCTGGGCCTGCCCGAAAGCTGCATGGCCTTCGATATGAATCTGGGTTGCTCGGGATATGTGGTAGGTCTGCAGGTAGCTTCATCACTGATAAATCCGACAGGCATCCGGCGTGTGATTTTTCTGGCCGGAGATGTTTCTTCCATCAACATGTCTTATCACGATAAGAGCACGTATCCATTGTTTGGCGATGCAGGCTCAGCCACAGCTATAGAATATTGCGAGGACGCACCGGATGCATATTTCCGCACCGGCAGCGACGGAAAGGAATTCGACGCATTGTATGTAAAAGCAGGCGGAACGCGCCACATGGCCACGCCTGAAAGTTTTGAATACAAGGAATATCCCGGCGGAATAAGACGCAACGACACACAGATGATACTCGACGGGCTGCGTGTTTTCAATTTCAGCATCACACGTGTACCGGTGCAGATTGCTGAATTACTTGATCAGTCCTCGGCTACAATAGAGTCAACCGATATGTTTTTTCTTCATCAGGCCAACCGCATCATGGTTGAAACCATCCGGAAAAAACTCAGAATCCCGCCCGAAAAATGTCCATATTCCATCGATGTGTTTGGGAACACCAGCTCTGCCAGCATTCCGCTTACCATGTGTCATACCATTGGCAACAACGATGCGCAGAAAACGCAGAATGTGGTGCTGAGCGGCTTCGGAATCGGTCTGTCTTGGGCATCAGCACGTATCAATCTGAAAGACACGCTTGTTTTACCGGTTTTGGAATATCATGAATAAGCAAAAGACCATATTGATTACTGGTGCTACATCGGGCATTGGAAGCCAGATTGCAGAAAGCCTGAACGGAAAATGCCAGTTGTTTCTGAGTGGACGCAACGAAGAAAAACTTGCCCAGATCAATAAAAAAATCAGCAATGCTCTCCCGTATGTCACATGCGATGTGACCTTCGAAACCGATATTGAAAAGCTGGCTTCAGAGGCACCGACCATAGACGGACTGGTGTATTGCGGCGGTATCGCACCAACGGTTCCGGTAAAATACATTCGCGAAAACGATATACTGAAAACCTTTGCCGTCAATTTTAATGGCGCAGTGCTGGTTGTAGCCGCATTACTGAAACAAAAGAAAATAAATCATGGTGCATCGCTTGTGTTCATCAGCAGCGAAGCTGTGCGGCATCCGTTTTTCGGAAGCACCGTGTATTCGGCTTCCAAAGCGGCTCTTGAATCATTTGCACTTACATTGTCCAACGAACTGCAACCAAAAAAGATAAGAGCCAATTGCATTTCGCCGGCTTATGTCGAGTCACCGATGCTTGATCAGGCGCGGAATACAATGTCGGAGGAGTTTATCGCCGGCATGAAAAAAATGCATCCGGAAGCTTTCAGCACCGCAGACCGTATTGCATCTTTAGCAGCCTTTCTTCTCAGTGATGAATCGGCAGCCATAAACGGACAGATAATCAAAGCAGGCAGATTCAATATCAATATCCCCGGACTATGATTGAAACAAGCAAAATTTCATTTGTTATTCCGGTGTACAACAATCCGGACTGTCTTGAAGAAATTGTCACACTCGCTCTGAAAGCGGTTTCGGATGAACTCTGCTTTGCGGAAATAATTTTCATCAATGACGGAAGCTCGGATCAGTCATGGAATTCAATTTGTGAGCTCTCTGAAAAATATAAGGGAAATGTTTTCGGCGTTGACCTGATGCGCAACTCCGGCCAGCACCACGCTACGCTTTGCGGAATTCAGCGGGCGAAAGGAGACTTCATTATCACTCTCGATGACGACCTTGCCCACTCGCCCCAACAGGGAATGCAACTGCTCCATTTCATGCTGGATGCTGATCTGGATCTGGCTTACGGAATTCCCGAGAAACGGCAGTATGGTCTCGGGCGCTCTCTTGGCCGTTATTTGTTATATCTTGGATCTTCGATTGGCACCAAACGGATTGCCGGTGCGTCGTTCCGGGCAATGACCGCAACACTTGCAAAACAAATCAGACCGGAAGGCGACGTTATTTTCGTTGATGATCTGCTGACTTCGATAACAGACCGTTATCACTATAAGACTTTCGGAAATTACCGGAATAGCAGCCGCAGTCGCTATAACGGGAATTCGCTCTGGAAAATGGGACTCAATATCACTTTTTTCTACTCTGGATTTCCATTGCGTGTGTTAACATTCATCGGGCTGGCGGGATCGGTTATCAGCGGTTTGATTGGCTTGTTCTATCTGTATAAAAAATTGTTTTTCAAAGTCCCGATGGGATATACTTCCACCATTGTTGCCATTCTGTTTTCTGCATCGGCCATGCTGCTAGGTATCGGCATTCTGGGCAAGTATCTGTACCGCATTCATGGCAACAGAAACCGTGCGCTGCCATTCCATGTGCGCAAAACGACAGAAGAAAAATGATCATTGAAAAATACAATATGCGGCTCAGGTCACTGAATATGCCCGATCTTGAAATGGTGCGCGAAGCCCGCAACAGTGACTATATCCGATGCCGCATGATGTATCAGAATATCATTTCTCCTGAACAGCAGCTTCAGTGGTATCGCTCGCTCGATCCCGCCGGCGATGTTTTCATGATTATTGAATATGGCGGAAAACCGCGCGGAATGATCAATGTAAAAAACATCGATTACAAAAATGACTCATCCGAATCAGGTGTTTTTTTCTGGGATGAGGAAGTGCTTCAAAGCTTTGTTCCTGTGATGACATCGTGGCTGGCGGCCGAATCGGGATATCTGTTGCTGGGCGGTCAGCAGACTTTGATTCATGTTTTGAAGAATAATAAGACGGCCATTGAATTCAATCAGAGCCAGGGATATAAAATCATTCAGGATATCGGAGATGTAGTGCTGATGCGACAAACCAGAAAGTCATTTTCGGAAGCGACATTGTCCGACCGTACAAAATATGTTCGTACAAACGACGCAGGATCGCATTTGATGCTTAGTTTCGGAGATCATGAACAGGATGATTTCCGTCAAACCAATCTGATGAATTATCTGAAATTGTTGAACGTATCGTCTGTAAAGCAGTCGGGACGCTCGTTTTGGTTTGACGTAGCCTTTTGATGACTAATTTTGTTTTTTTGAGATTCCATTACAGCGAATTGTTCTTCATGTCACCATATAGCACGCTGGCAAGGCGCATCGGAATATTTCCGGAGAATTTTTTTCTTGTAATTAGGCGCATAAAACCAACGAAAACCTTTATTGCTATAAAAACAAGGAAATACGGCAATCCACGCAACCAGTAAAACCATTTGTGTTTCACGGAAACACGTTCATATCCGGCACTTTCAATTGATTTGCCGGCCCAGGCCACAGCAACTTTATATCTGGTTTTATCCGCCGTTTTCCACTCCGGTAGTTTTACTTCGTGAATGTTCTTTAATAAGGATGCATGAGCAGTTTGCAGTTTGTCGCCGTATGTTTTTGCGAGTTGCTCCTCATTGTTGAACTTCAGCATTATTTCGTCAAACTGAATACCTATAAACTGACAAAGCTCGATAAGATTATTTGTCGGATTGGCTACAATATCCTCGTATTTCACCTTCAAAGAGTTTTGTGATTGTTTCTGCATATCTCTCCGGGCTAGTCTGAACGATTTCCGCCACTGCCATGCAATCACGGCAGGCCAATGCAGCTCAAAGTTTGTTTTGTACACTGAATCAACCACACTGAACAGATGTCTGTAAAGAAAAATGAATTTTGCATCTGGAAATATTTTCCGAAGCCTTGCTGTATAAAGCGAATACATCGGGTTTTTATCGCCGATGGCAAGAATTTGTTTTTTCTCAAACGAAGAAACAAAAAGCGCATTTGTGATTCTGAAAGCAGTTTGAAAATTGAGTGAATGGTCTGTTGAGTAATTTTCAGCAAGGGCAGATCTGATTTTCTCACCCGAAAGTGCGATGTTTCCAAATTTGCGGCTGCTTACAGCCAAGGACACAAATTCATCAATAGTGCTTTCTGTCCATTTTTTCTTCGACAACCGGATGACCGAAGCAAGCACCGGAAACTCCGGCGGAATGGAAACATTGGGGTGCGCATCAAACATAGAACGAAGCATGGTGGTGCCCGAACGGGGCCTCCCCATAATGAAAAACAGCGGCAACGATTCTATGTTTTCCGGAATATTCATACATGACAAAATTAATATTTCTCATTCATGTGTTGGATTAAATAATATTTGTACATTTGCAGTCCGAAATCGGGGTATAGCGTAGCCCGGCTAGCGCGCCTGCTTTGGGAGCAGGAGGTCGCAGGTTCGAATCCTGCTACCCCGACAATCAAAAATCCAACACGTAGTGTGTTGGATTTTTTTATATCCCATTGCCATGCTTGCATGAGCAATGGGATTAAAAAAATACAGCATTTTCGCGCAGCGAAAATGGATTTTTGATTGTCTCTCCCCTCTTACAGGATCACGATGAGCGCAGCGAATCGTAATCCTGTTGCCCCCTAGAGAATTTTTTTCGCGCAATGAAAATGGATTTTCGATTGTCAGCCTCCACCTACAGGATCACGGTGAGCAAAGCGAGCCGTAATCCTGTTGCCCCACAGAGAATATTTTTCGCGCAGCGAAAATGGATTTTCGATTGTCTCTCTTCAATTTACGGGTTTATAACGACCGATATGACTTAGTTCATTTCAATAACTGTCGAATCGGCAATTCAAATGATTATTACTTCAATCATCCCAGTCAATTGCCATTTTTAATGAAAAACTACAGTAATTTTAGATAAAGAAAATTCGTATATTTGTGAATGTTGAAAAAAACACTCAGTTATTCATCAACAAACATGGGTTTTCTTGTACATGAAATCAACACATTAAATTTCAATAACCGCTAATGTTCATTTGAATATGAAATTAATTTGTCTAATCTTATTCATTAATGTCATTGCATCCACTGCTGTTTCGCAGGTTCCGGAATGGGTCTGGGGCAGGGGTGCTGCAGGGTCATATGGTTTATGCTTTCCAAAAGCAGCAATTGCTGATAAATCAGGCAACAGTTATGTCACTGGAATCTACGACGGGAATAATGTTGTTTTTGGAACAACAACACTATATAATCATGGAAATCCCGGTTACAATTCCAATGATGATATTTTTCTTGTAAAATATGACGCCAATGGCAATGTTGTTTGGGAAAAAAACTTTGGGGGAACTTTCGGTGATCACGTCAATTCAATAGCCCTGGATTCGTCCGGCAACATTTTTATTGCCGGGACCTATTTCTATGGTCCAATTTCTTTTGGAAACGTATCTCTTCCAGCAAATACCGGTCAGGATATGTTCATTGCCAAATTTGATAATAATGGCAATGCGGTTTGGGCTAGAAATGCAGGAAGTAATAATTGCTATGCGAATGGAATTGAAGTGAACGGATCCGGAGATGTTTTCATTACAGGGGGATTCAGCTCTCAAACAATTACCATTGGCTCCACCCTGCTTACGAATTCTTCAATGGGGATGTATGATTTTTTTGTTGCCCGATACAATTCGAACGGTACTGCTTTATGGGCTAAAAGCGGTGGAGGGACTAACCACGATCACCTCAGTAAACTGACTGTTGACAATCTGGGGAATGTCTATGTTTGTGGATGTTATAACAGCCCTGTAATTAGTATTGGGAGTTATTCCTTTTCACATGCCGGAGGAACATATCCTGCAAATGACATTTTTATTGCAAAATATTCTGCATCAGGAAATATTGAATGGGCCAGGTCAATTGGCGGAACAGGCAATGATGAGGTAAATGGAATTGAAGCTGATGATTTTGGACATTTTTTTATTGCTGGAAAATTTTCCAGCGACTCCCTTATAATTGATACTGCTGTTTTGCAAAATACATCATCACAATTGGACATCCTATTCGCCGGTTTCAACTCAAATGGATCATTATATTGGGCGAAAAGTTTCGGGACTATATATGGGGATAATGCACAGGATGTAACATTGGACTCTATCGGTAATGTTTACTTTACAGGAGGTTTTACGGGTCAACAAATTACTTTCGATCAGACAACACTGAATGAAGCACCATTGTTTGTAATTAAACTTCGTAATGATGGAGATGAAATTTGGGCGTTGGGAGCTGATAATACTGGAGGCCTAGGGAGTTGTATAGCAACAGGAGAATACGGCGATGTCTTTGTCAGCGGCTTATTTAATAACGATTCTTTGATTCTTAACGAAAATGTACTGCACGGTTATGGAACTGTTTCTGATTTTTTTATAGGCAAAATCAGCCTGTATTCTGTAAATATAACCCACACTAACGTGTCATGCACGGGTTTAATGGATGGAACTGCTGCAGCTGTTATGAACGGTGGAATTCCTCCATTCACCTATATCTGGAACACATCTCCTGTTCAAACTACACAAATGGCAACAAATCTATCACCTGGAATATATTCTGTAACAGTGACCGATTCAACAGGAGTATCACTGACCGGAAATGTAACCGTTTCTCAACCAAATGAAATTCATTCAATCAATCAAGTAACAATTTGCTATGGGGATTCTGTTTTCTTCAGTGGATGTTTTCTAGGTGCACCCGGAATTTATTACGACACGCTTATTGCTGATAATGGTTGCGACAGTATTGCAGAATTAAATCTGTTAATCCATAGTAATGATACTTCCTTTCAAGCAGTTGGCATTTGTCCCGGAACAGATTACAATTTCTATGGAGACATAATTTCGGATCCGGGACTTTACAATCATCAGCTTTTGTCCTCTTTCGGTTGTGATAGTATCATTATTCTTCAATTATATAATTTTCAGGATTATTCATTAGTGAATCCGCAATCAATCTGTGAGGGCGGTTTTATTGAGGTTAACGGAAATATTTACACATTGCCGGGAATATATATTGACACGCTTCAATCAGAAAACGGTTGCGACAGTGTAATAACAACAATTCTGTCGGTCGAATCAAGCCCTGATATTCCAACTGTTCCCGTTGGAAATACTATTATCTGCGAATCAGGGGAAAGTGTTTATTTGCCATCTTCTCCATATCCCTCTGGAATATCCTGGCATTTGACTCCGGTGGCAGCCGGAAATATTGAATACTCCTCAAGCGACAGTTGTATTGTTTTCTGGAATGACTCCTGGCTCGGTGCTGCCGGAATTTTTGTGTCTTCATCAAATGCCTGCGATACTGTATATTCAGATACCTTGCAGGTTGTTGCCAACAGATATCCGGATGTTTTTCTTGGTGATGATATAACGATCTGTATCGATAATTCCATTGAGCTATCTGCTGGTCACTTTTC
>CAZJOL010000026.1:0-3934 GCA_964547605.1 uncultured Bacteroidaceae bacterium
ATGGTCATTGCTGAGCCAATGTTGGATGAAAAAATTACGGCAATAAGATAGGGTACCGGATTCAGCTTTGACTGGCGGCAAATGGCAATGACAACCGGTGTGAACATGAGCACAACAACATCGTTCACCATGAATGCCGATGCAATGCCTGTTACAAAAACAATGACGGAGAGCAGCCTGCGCTGGTTTCCGGCAAAGCCCATCGTTTTCGAAGCAAGCCAGTTGAAGAAACCATCCAGTTGCATAACCGCAATAATGATCATCATGCCCATTAAGAGTGCAATTGTGTTGAAGTCGATGGATTCAAGCGCTTCGGCAGGGCTGAGTATGCCGAACAACACCATGGCGACTGCGCCGAAAAACGCAGCCGATGGCCGGTCGATATTCACAAAGGGCAATCGGGTGAAAATAATTCCCAGAAAAGTGATGACGAATATGATGATTGCGATTTGCATAATATCAGTTTGTTCGTCTGTTATTCAGGAATGGCGTGAAACAAATGAATGCATGAAACCGCATTGTATTTGATTTCCAGGTACGACGAATTGCTTTCTTCATCGTGACATTGATCCATGATTATGAAATTTGTATTACCGATTGCAGATTCATTGCGGCCGTGATCGTGGCCGCCAATGATGTAATCAATTTCATAGCGGGCGCAAAGATCGAGTACCACATTGGCTTCTTCCATCGGAAAACCGCTTGTGAGGCCAAAACCATCCTTGAAAAAATTCAGGTGAGTTGCAATGGTAATGTGACGAACCGATGGATGAAACGATTCAAGTACCTCCGAAAGCCAGTTCAGCTGCAGATTTCCAAGGGTGCCGCTGCCGCTGTCGAGAATGATGAACAAATCATTTCCGGCCGGTGTGCTGACAACAAAATAGTACGATGATGCACCAAAGCGCGGATAATACTCATCCCAGCCACCAAAATAGAGGTCGTGATTTCCGGGTGTGAAAAACCAGTTCACTGAATCAACAGTATTCATGAGGGTTTCAAGTGTATCGTAGCTTTCGGTATGTCCGCGCGAGATGTCACCTGCAACCACCAATGCCGCTGTTGAAGGGCTTTTTGCAGCATCGAGCACAATACTGAATTCCCTGTATGTTCCAATGTGTGTGTCGCCGCAATACAATACTGAATATTCGGAATCCGGCATCAGAATTACCTGAAACGGGTGCGATGCATTCCATTCCTGCGACATTTCGAAACGCTCGTTGGCATTGTATTTTGAGTGAAATGCTCCGGCTTCATCCAGATCGTGAAAGCACGAAGTGAGAAAAATTGAAAGTAAGAATGCAATTATTTTCCACTTTTCCATACCAGGCCTCCTTTCATAAAAAATCCGTAGTATTGTGCCTGCAGATTGGCAGCGCCGGCTTGCTGAAACCAGCATTCGGCATACAGTTGCAATGATTCTGAAATTTTATTTTCATAGCGTCCGAACAGCATGGGCATGGTTTCCTGATTGAAGAAAAAGCCGTTGGTATTGCTGAATCCGATTCCAATGTTCCATGGATGATCTGTTTTTTTCAGATGGTAAGAAAATTCATACAGAAAGTTCCGCCATTCCTTATTCATTGTTGTTCCGGCACTGTCGGCTTCGGGCCACTGTTCAAGCGCCTTTCCGCTGAGCCGCCAGATGCGTGAATTGTTACCTATCATTCCTCTGAAATGTCCGTATTCAGTTTTAATTGTCAATACCAGATTCAGCTCGCGCATATACTCCGAAAACGGCCTGCAGTAAAAGCCGCCATAGATTTTATATTCGTGCTCTCTGATGATGATTTTTCTTTCCGCATTGATTTTCCATGCATCCAGCATGGTATTTTGCGGGTTCAGTATTGCCAGTTCTGCGCCGGCACCAAATGTCCAGTTGTTTATTTCGTACGAAGGACAAAGGGCCATATTCAGAAAACCTTCCGGTTTGGTCTGGTTCTGACCAGTTGTCAGGTTCGATTCAAGCTGCATCTGTCCGCGGGCAATCGTGCCTGAGAGCAGACAAAGGCAGCATATAAGCAGTGATTTCAGTATTTTCATAGTTGGCTATTGATTACAAAAATAGGGAACTTTTATCAGTGAGAAAAATGGGAAGATTGTACGAAATGAAAAAAAACACTCATTCTACCTGATTATGGAATTCTTTTTTTTAATTTTGCACTTCATCTCAAAATCAGAACTATGGGACGCGCGTTTGAATATCGTAAAGCAAGAAAATTCAAAAGATGGGGCAATATGTCCCGCATGTTTACCCGCTATGGCCGTGAAATTACCATGGCTGTGAAAGAGGGTGGGTCAAATCCGGAATACAACACCAAGCTCAGAGCCATCATCCAGAATGCGAAGAGCGACAACATGCCCAAGGAAAACATTGAGCGCGCCATTAAAAAAGCCACTGAGAAAGATACTGCCGACTACAAGGAAGTATCATTCGAAGGATATGCTGCTCATGGAATTGCAGTTTACGTGCATTGTGCAACCGACAACAACACACGCTCGGTGGCCAATATCCGCAGCTATTTCAATAAATACAACGGCAGCCTGGGCACCAATGGTTCGGTAAGTTTCATGTTCGACAAGAAATGTGTTTTCATTTTTAAAGATACAGGCCAGGACGTTGAAGAGCTGGAGCTCGAACTCATCGATTTCGGCGCCGAAGAGGTTTTTAAAAACGAAGACGGTATTCAGGTGTATGGCGATTTCAGCAGCTTTGGCACACTTCAGAAAGCCATCGAAGAAAAAGGTTTTGAAATCACCAAGGCTGACTACGATTATCTGCCGAATGTTGAGCTGAAGCATCTTTCACCCGAAGAGCAGGTCGACGTTGACAAGCTCATTGAAAAGATTGAAGAAGACGACGACGTGGTGCGGGTTTATACGACCATGGCCTAGTCTCTGCGCGCAACGCCCTGCGCTAGTAGAAAGTTTGTCAAGTTTATAAAGTTAAAAGGCGACGTGGAAGCATAGGGCATGCGGCATGCGGTTCATAGCACAATGCACAACGCTCAATCGTCTCAAGTCCTTCGCAGACCTGAAAGCCCCTTAGCTTTTTTAACTTCACCTTAATCTTCTTGTATTTGTAACGCATAACGTCTGTAACGCGTAACGATTGTAACGTGTAACGATTGTAACGTGTAACGTTTGTAACGAATATTTTCATTACTTTGTATAAACGCTTTCAACATGACAGAACAATTCCTGACTTTCAATAATAAAAAACTGGCATATGCCATACATGGCTCGGGGCCTGCTGTGATGCTGATTCACGGATATACCGAATCTAAGGAAATCTGGTTTCCGATGGCAGAAATTCTGGGTCAAAAATATACTGTTATAATGCCCGATCTGCCAGGTCACGGTGATAGTGATGTCATAGAAAACCTGTCGATGGAAATCATGGCCAAGCTGATGGATGTGCTGGCCGATAAGCTTCAGCTGGAGCGGTTTTCCATGATCGGACACAGCATGGGTGGTTATGTTACGGCTTGCTATGCGGCTTTGAATGAGCACCGGCTGAATGGTTTCGGATTTTTTCATTCGAGCGCGCGCGGCGATACAGCAGAAGGAAGAGCCAACCGTGAGCGCGTGATGGATATCATTGAAAAAGACCACGGCGACTCGTTTATCAATATGTTTGTTCCTGATTTGTTTTTCGAAGGAAACCGCGAACGACTCGCAGATGAAATCAAAACGCTGCAGATGCGCGCATTGAAAATCAGCAAGCAGGCCTTGATCGAATCACAGAAAGCCATGGCTGCTCGAATGGGACATATCGATCTGATTGCAGATACCAATCTGCCTGTTTTATACATCATCGGTAAGCAGGATAATAAATCCGATTACAATCTTGTACTGGCTCAGGCAGCGCTTGCAAAGCGGGCTTTCGTGCTGTCGCTTGATGAATGCGGACATATGGGCTATCTCGAAAAAT
>CAZJOL010000026.1:4034-18464 GCA_964547605.1 uncultured Bacteroidaceae bacterium
GGGCAGACCATCAGTTCAATAATCAGCTCGAATTGTTTCATGCGCACAACCTCAATCAGATTGCATTTTCCGAAAACATTCTGAGCGGTTTTATTGTTCAGGTCGAAGCGGTTCAGCTCCTGAAATCCCAGGATTTCGCGATAGAAATCCGTGACTTCGTTTTTGTCATGAATATGAATTCCGATATGACGCAGCATGACTTTGCTATTTAAAAAAACACCCTGCCGTGACAGGGTGTTTCTGGTATTGATAAAAACTATTCTTCGTCTTTTTCCTGCTCTTCGTAAGCTTTGAGCAGTGTGGTCTGAACATCGGTAGGCACCTGCTGGTATTCGGCCATTTTCATGGTGTAGGTGGCTTTACCAGATGTGAGTGAACTCAATGCTGTTGAATAGCGGTTCATCTCTGCCAGCGGAACGCGGGCTTTGATCTTCTGGTAGTTTCCTTCGCTGTCCATGCCCATCACAACGGCGCGACGTCCCTGAAGGTCTGTCATAACATCGCCCATGCGGTCGGCGGGAACCATGACTTCAACATCATATATCGGCTCGAGAATTTTCGGGCCGGCGTTTTTGAAAGCTTCTTTGAAAGCCTGACGGCCAGCGAGCTTGAATGAAAGTTCATTTGAATCAACCGGGTGCATCTTTCCATCATACACATAAACAACAATGTCGCGTGCGTATGATCCTGTGAGCGGACCTTCTTCGATTTTTTCCATGATACCTTTCAGGATGGCAGGCATAAAACGTGCATCGATGGCACCACCCACGATACAGTTGTTGAACACCAGCTTTCCACCCCATGCCAGCGGATGTTCATCACTTCCGCGGACCGGGAATTCGGTTGTCCAGCTCATGCCTTCACGCCACGGTTCAATCATCATGTGAACTTCGCCGAACTGGCCGGCTCCACCTGATTGTTTTTTATGACGGTACATGGCTTTGGCAGCCTTGGTGATGGTTTCGCGATACGGAATCTTCGGCGGATATAGCTCGATCATCACTTTCTCAATGGTTTCCATATGCCATTTGGCTGCATTCATGTGCATTTCGCCCTGACAGCTTACAATAATCTGTTTCAATTCTTTGGAATATTCAACCAGAATTGTAGGATCAATTTTCTTCAGTTCGTTCAGAACGGCACCGAGTTTTTCATCATCGGCAGCATTCTGTGCCTTGATGGCTGTACGGTATTTTGGATCCGGATACTGAATCGAAACAATCTCTTCATCTGAGTTTTTCGGATTGTTGAGTGTTTCGTTGGTTCCGGTGTTTTTCAGTTTAACGGTAGCCACGATATCGCCGGCTACAGCTTTTTCGAGTTTTTCGCGGTTTTTACCGGCAACGGCAAAGATCTGGGTAATACGTTCCTTGGTGCTGTTGGTTCCGTTGATAACGTCCGATCCTTCGGAAATCTCACCGGCAGCGATTTTGAAGAAACTGATTTCGCCCAGGTGCTGTTCGATACTGGTCTTGAACACAAATCCGCAGAAGGGATCAGATGCTTTGTAATGATATTCTTTTCCACTCTTTGATTTCATCGGAACGCTCTGGAGCGGTGAAGGACCAAACTGAGCAACAAATTCCATGATGCGGCCGGTGCCCATATTGTGTTTTGAGCTGGCACAAAGAAGCGGGAAAATATTGCGCTGAATGATACTGGCGGCAAGACCATTGACGAGTTCTTCCTCGCTCAGGTCGCCGTTTTCGAAGAATTTTTCCATCAGAGCTTCGTCCGATTCAGCAGCTGCTTCAATCAAAGCGGTGCGCATGGCGTCGGCCTTTGCTTTTTCGCTTTCGGGAATATCAAGTACTTCGGGTTTACCACCGGTAGCAGGATATTTATAGAGCTTTTTGGTAAGTACATCAACGATGGAATTGAAACCAACGCCAGTGGAAACCGGATACTGAACCGGAATAACTTTATTACCAAATTGTCCCTGGAGTTCGCGGAGAACTTCTTCGAAGTTGGCTTTTTCGTGATCAAGCTGATTCATAACAAACATCACCGGCTTGTTCATACGGGTGAGGTTTCGCCAGCTGATTTCGGTGGTCACTTCAATACCGTTCTGTGCATTGATGAGCATCACGGCGAGGTCGCTCACAGTGAGAGCTGCCAATACTTCGCCGACGAAATCGTCGAAACCCGGAGTGTCAATTATATTGATTTTCTTTCCGCTGTATTCGGCATACAGTACGGTTGAGAAAACAGAATTCTGTCTTTCGAGCTCAATTTCACGGTAATCTGATACGGTGTTTTTATCTTCAACAGCACCACGGCGGTTAATCACACCACCTTCAAGCAGTAAACACTCGGCCAGAGTCGTTTTTCCCGATTTGGCACCGCCAACCAGCGCGATGTTGCGGATATCTCCAGTCTGATACACTTTCATATGTTGTTCTGATTTAAAATTTTAAAATTTTCCTCTAAAGGGAGCACAAAATTAGAAAATTATTCGGATTGGAGAAACCGGAATGCGTAAAAATGAAGAAATTAAGAGGAAATTGCCTGTTTTATTTCCGGATATTGTCAGGGACTGTCTGAAATCAGCTCGTTGTTGCGACATTCCACCGTTCCGGCTTGTGAACTGATTTATTAAAAACAAATGAGCCGGAACATGGAACCGTCGTAACTACAGCAAAAACAACGGTTCCATGTCCTTCAGCTTCTGCGTCGCTTGTGGACGGTGGAATGTTGTTTTTGCCTCAGACATTATTTCAGACAGGCTCTCATTTGGAATGAACGAGCTCAAGAATTTTTCGGGTTGTATTCCAGTTCCGAACTGTCATTAACCTGTATTCAGGTAATGAAATTATTTTTGAAAGCCGGCTCTGAGTGGCCTTTTCAATTAGTTTTGAGAAATATAAAACACCGTTGCCGGCTGCAGCACGATCGACCCCTTCGCGAAGAGAAATTTTCGGGAACAATGCTTCTGCCTCAATTTCAGAATCCAGAAAAACCACATCGTATCTGTATTTTTCCGGTTCAGCCCTGAACCATTCCGGTGCGTATGCAACCACGAAGCTGAGTTTTTCGGCAGTTAGCAATACAACCGGAATATCGGCTCCAGAAATTTTTTTCAGATTGATTTCAATTTTCCTTCTGATTTTTGAGGCATCGGAAACACCGCTTGAAAACAATACATTGCCGCTCTGAATGTACGTTTCAACATCCGAAAACCCACATTGTTCAAACAAGGTTTTAAGCTCTTTCATCGGAATCACATTCCTTCCGCCGACATTGATGCCGCGGAGGAGGGCGATGTAGCGCGCTTTCATGCTTTGAGCAGTTATATTTTGCAATCAAAGATATTCTATTTTCCGGATTTTTCTGAGTAATGAGAATCTAAAAAGCACTGTATTACTTGCTGATTTTGTGTAGATATTCTTAACAGTTTTCATTGAATTATTAATGATAACAATAAATTAATCAGGGGGGGGCATTGCATTTTGCTGATTAAGCGATTATATTTGTGCTTTTAACATAATCAATTAATCGCGTGTATGGAACTTTTGCCTGAAAACCCGAAGAAAACGGAATTAACCTGAGTGAGATGAATATGATGCTTTTACAGAAAGTTGAGGAAATGACATTATATATACTGGAGCTGGAGCAAAGAATTTCAGAAATTGAAAAGTAAGTTCTTATGAAAGTTCTTGTTTTTTTGCTACTGTTTGTTATTTGTTGTTCTGTGGCAGGACAGAATTATCAGTTACGGAATTATGCATTCAATAATCAAAGTGCAGGGACTTTTAATCAACTCAAAACCTCCCCGTGGATTAATAATGATACAACTGGTCTTGACCTTTCAAAAAGAGTTTCAATTGCTGTTGAATATTTGCGTTATCGACCAAATAGATTTGAGTTTCTTTGGATGATTAAGCCTCAGTATTATCTAAGCAATAAGAATGCGGCATCTGTAACATTTGGGTATTTCCCAAAAACTGAAAGTGGACATTTGTTTGGCGGATATATATCCATCAGATCTGATACTTCAAGCTATTCAACAAATGTTTCATCAGTGACAAAAAGTGGCAGTGCAGTATTAGCCATGATAAATCACTCGACAATTTTTCCTGTTAAATTGAGAAATTGTCTGATTACTTTTGAAATCGCTAAAGGCTTCGGGCTGATTAATCTCCACAACGAACTTATAAATTCAGAAACTGAGAACTATTTGTTTTTCAACTCCAAAGTTGGACTATCAGCCAATATTTATTTTCATCATTTCAAATTTGGGATAGAGCCGATTGAGCTGGAGTTCTCTCTGTACAAAAAACTTGATTTGTTTACTTATCGGCCGAGTGTTTATTTTGGGATTTTGTTTAACTAAATTTACCAGCTATGAAATTGATTTTGTTTACTATTGTACTGTTTTTTTCTTGTTTTGCAGAGGGTCAAAACATGTGCATTAATGGGGGGTTTGAGTCAGGGCCTTGGAGTACAGATCAATTATCTGCATTTTCAATATATGAAACAAATGAACTAAGGTTCAGCATGTCCAATGGAGGTATAGCTGCAATAATAGATTATTTTGATATCATTCCAGGATATAATGATGGTCAGCAGGAAATAATTAATTTATCTGCTCCAGATAATTACTTTGGTTCCCAAATGCCGTTTGAGAGTATTGTATATATGGGATTATGGACATTTGATGCTGGCTTGGATATTACACTTGGTTCGGGCTTTCATGCCGATTATGGCTCGACATTCACTGCGAAAATTTGTGGGTGCAAAGAAAATAGCAGATATGCTTTAAACTCAAATAATCATAATCAATTCGTAAGAGAGCCGTCTGAAAAGTTTGCTGCATTATCTAATTTAAAAAATCAGTTTGATTATGTTGACAGGGTTGAAGTTCAAATTTTTCCTAACCCAGCATCAAACATCTTAAACATCAATAGCAATGTTGAAATAATCCGCGTAGAATTGATTGATAATCTTGGCTTTGCAATTTATTCGATGGAAGTTCATGGCTTGAATAGAGTTCAGACTGATGTTTCCAATATTGAATCAGGTTTGTATCAAGTTAGGATCATAACAGCAGATAATAGTGTTTTTGTAAAATCATTTGTAAAAACAAATTAAGTAAGATGAAATGGCTGATGGTTGTAATGTTATCGTGTTTGTTTCTACCCTTGTATGGGCAGTCAGATACTACCAAAATAGTTTTATGGTGGTTGGAAGCAGGAGTGAATAACAGCTTCAAATATTCATATTCTCCACCCTCATGGGGATCAACAAATCCAAACATGGTGAACTGGCCTGTGGGCGTTCACTCATCGTCGTTATTTGGGGGGACACTTTCTTGCGGATTTTCAAGACAAATTAGTAGCAATTTTTATGTCGAATCCGGAGTGGAATTATTATTTCACAGGCACAATTCTCATTGTGATATGGATAGCATTCGAGATTACTGCGATTCCACAGGTGTTGAAGTGGCATATAATGTAGATGCCAATAAAGTGACTTCACAAGTTCACATTGCTCTATGTTATTCAGTAAATCGCTTTTCTTTTGCATTGGGAGCAAATATTCCGGTATTTATTATAGATTCATATTTATACACTTATACTTCCTATACAAAAAAATTTACCAGTCATCAATGGCTTTGGGACTATCCTTTCCCGTCTGTGTGGTTGGGTTGTAGTATTGGATACAAGATATTACCGCAATTTGAGATTAAAGGTTCCTATAATTGGTTTACTTCTAAAACATTCCGATACAGGAGGGATTTTTCTTTAGGGTGCAGGTATAATTTTTAGCAATCAAAAGTTGAAAAAACAGCAATATTCTGATGTGCTAAGTTTTCTACGTCGTCATTAAAAGGTTAGTAAAGCCAGACTTTCATGCTTACAACAATTTCATATCACCATCAAAAACACCATACGTTTTATGGTTCACCCATTCGCCCAGGTTGATGTAGTGCGCGTTTCCGATTTTCATATCCAGTGGCAGATGGCGGTGGCCAAACACATAAATGTCGGCGCGCTGCTCTGCGGGCGTGTTTTGAATATATTGCACCAGAAATTCCTTATCGTCGCCGTTGTATTTTTCATCGGCAGCGCCATTGGCAATGCGGCTTTTGCGCGACAGCCAGCGGGCCAGCCCGAAAGAGAAATTCGGATGCAGCCGTGCAAACAACCATTGATTGAAGCGGCAGGCAAACATGCGTTTGACAAATTTGTATTTTTTGTCACCGGGGCCAAGACCATCGCCATGACCAACTTCGATTGTTTTTCCGTTCACCAGAAAACGCTGCGGCTCGCGGAATAATTTTAATCCGATTTCCTGTTCAAGATAACCGAACATCCACATATCGTGGTTGCCGGTGAATGCATAAATCTGAATGCCGGAATCGGCCATCTGAGCCAGTTTGCCAAGCAGGCGCACATGGCCGCGCGGAGCCACGTGTCGGTATTCGAACCAGAAGTCGAACAAATCACCGCAGAGAAACAAATACTGACAATCGTTTTCAATCTGATTCAGCCACTGCACGAAAACCCGCTCCACATCGCGGCTTGCGGGAATGCCGAGATGAAGGTCCGAAGCAAAATACATTTTTTTGCCGGGACTCAGATCAAGTGCAGTTGCTTTCTGCGGTGCGGATTGTCGAGCCATGTATGCGGATTGATGCGGTCAAAGTTAATAATAAATCGGATGCGCTGCCAGTACTTGTCGGTGTTGAGCAACAGTGCGTCTTTGCTGCTTTTGTCGTGTACGAGCGGGAAAGCGATTTCGAAAAATTTATGAGGTGTCGTAATCAGCAGGCCTCCTTCGAAAATGCCAAAAGGTTTGTTTGCTTTAAGCGGGTCGGGCGATATGCCTGCTGCAGCATAGATGCGGAGCGGTAAATCGAAAGGCATCGACACGCTGCCAGAGGCGGACAGTGTCCAGCTCCAGCTTTGTCCGACGGGTGAAATGCTGTACAGACTTCCGGGTCCGGGCATTCCCTGCATGCGGTAAACGGGATCATACACATTGCGGCCGAGAAACCATCCATCGTAGAAAATATCGGTTTTCCAGCCCGGCATATTGGGACTGATGCGCGCATCGTAGTTTTGGGCAAAAACGGAATCGTGAAAAAAGATGACACCTGCAAATGCACGAAACGTAAACCAGCGCTTCGGTTCGTAGTTGTAATCATATTCGTAACTGGCACTCATGCGTGCAAAATCGCCCCACACATCGGCTTTGACCGAAGTACTGAACGGCTGCATTGGATCATACTTTTCGTACGTCCATGCAGCACGCACTGCATTCAGAATTTTGTGATGTTGTTCGGGAACGTAAATTGTTCCGTTGCTGATCCACATCATTTCTTCGGTGCCGTTCTGATGGTATTTCAGTTCGAGTGTGTGTTGCGCAGGCACGCTGTCGGAGCCGGTTTCCAGAATTGTCTTTATTCCTGTTTCGAACTGATAATATTGCATTGGCTCGCCCACATACGAAGGCAGATGAAAACTTTTTCCCTGCAGAAAAACTGAAACAGAGCACAGTGAGCGGTTTTCGAAGTAGCGGTTGATTGAAATTTTCCCTGTCCCGACCAATGATTTTGTATCGGTACTGAACATAGGCATCAGCTGATAGCGGATTGTTTTTTTTTCGACAAGCTGATTGGTGATGTACACACCCGGCATCCAGTGGTCGTTTTCGTTCCATCCGGCAAGCGGATAAATAAAAGTTTCGTGCAAAGCTGAATCGTCTTTAATCGTGTACAGCCGTGGATGAAAATACAGGTCCTGCGCGGTCAACTCTTCGACTCCGCTCAGAGTGACAGATAAGGTAAAAAGCAGGCACAGAGCCGTTTTATATGGGCCTGAAAAGTTTGTATATCTCATTTCCGACAACGTCGATGTTTGAGTTTTTACTGACGATTATTCCTTCGCGGTCGAGCAGGAAAAAGAACGGCGTTTTTTCGATGTGATAGAGTTTTGCGATGGGAGAGTCGGTGTATTTCAGATCGCAGATATTAATCCATTTCATTTTTTCCTTTTCAACGGTGGCAGTCCACATGTCGCGGTCGTAGTCAAACGATAAGGAAACGATGGTCAGCCCTTTAGGGCCGTAATTCTGCTGATATTGTCTGATGGCCGGCAACTGACGCATACTTTCGGCTGACCATGAAGCCCAGAAATGGAGCAGCACCGGGTGACCTTTCAGATCGGAAAGTTTGAACTGATTTTCATTCATATCAGGCAATGAGAAATCGGGCGCGACTTTTCCTGTATCGAGCCGGTTTTTGATTTCCTCTTCCTCTTTGATGGCCAGCCGTGTTTTATTGACTTTCATATTCAGATGGCCGACGTGTTCGAAATCGGGATATTTTGCAGCCAGTTTTTTCGCCAGATTTTCATACACCAAAAAATATTCGAACGGATCAAGCACAGGCTGGCGGCCGAAATACTGATACAGGACAAAAAGACTTCCGAGTGATTCCGGGTTTTTATTTACAAGATCAAGTGTGTAATCCGTTTGATTTTTATAAATGATTTTAGCCGTCGAATCGAGCGAATCGCGCACGGCCATTTTGTTTTCAGCGTATTTATTATTTTCCCAGACCAGTGCAAGTGTATCGAGTTTTTTAAATTGTTCGCGTGAAAACGCAAGGTACTGTGCGAGAATTTCAGATGCCGGAGATCCGCTCACAGTGTATGATTCAGCCAATGCATTGATGTCGCCGCTGAGTGTAATGGTCTGTCCGGGTTCGGCAATAACAGTAATGAAGTTATCTTCGGCCGTTGATATTTTCAAAAACAGAGGATTGTCGGTTTCGCGCCGGAAGCGGAAAGTGCCGTCTTCGTCGAGAATGAGGGAATCCGTTCTTTCAATATCTTCGACATGGATGACATCGATGAAAACAACATTGGCACGGCTGTGAATGAAACGACCTTCGATCAGGATTTCGTTTTCAGATGCTGTGTCGCTGTTGCCACAGGAACTAATAAATACCGATGTAACGGCAAAAGAAGAGAGAGCAAGAAAGAAGAAAAGCAGTTTTTTCATATGCCGGTTCATTCAAATTTGAAACTGAAAGGGAGTAGGGCCTCAATGCTGTCGTAAACATATCCATGGCCCATTTCGCTGGCAAGGATTATTTTAAAAGGTTTATTCTGACGAACGGTGGATTCATGCATCACCTGACGGCAGGAGCCACAAGGATTTGCAACCGTTTTCAGTTTTTTGCCTTTTGTGCGTGCCGTGATGACCAGCGCTTCGATTTCAACACCTGGAAACAAAGTCCCAGCCTGAAACAGAGCAACGCGTTCAGCACAAAGGCCGCTGGGATATGCGGAATTTTCCTGATTGCTGCCAATGACGATTTTCCCGTTAGCAAGGCGCAGAGCTGCGCCCACGTAAAATTCGGAATAAGGGGCATAAGCTGTTTTAGTGGCTTCGATGGCTTTTCCAACAAGTTTCTGATCCTTTTTACTGAGCTCTTCGATGCTTTGAAAGGAAGCGAAACAAATTTTAAGCTCTTGCTTTTTCATGTTCAGACTTGTTTTTATAAGGCATAATGAAAAGTAGAAAACTGTTGAACAATGCAAAAAAAGTTACACCAACCTGAGTTTCGAGTGTGTCCTCGTTAAGCAGAGACAACAAAAATATGAAAATAAATCCAAGATATAACTTATAGTCTGGTATTTTGTGAAACAGAAACGGAGCTGCAAGCGAGAACAGAAAAACGATGAGGCCTGTGAAACCCAATGCTACAGCGATGGACAGGAATTGGTTGTGTGATCGGAGCCGATATTCTTTTTTCAGTTTTGAGTTATCCCTTTCATATTCCTGTTGAAATGATTTTGTGATATCACCCGTACCGCAGCCGAATACAGGATGTTGCTGAATGATGGAAACCGCTGTCTTCCAGTACTCGAAGCGCTGAGTGAGCGAATGACCGCTTGGATCTCCGGTAAAGTTGTAATAGTGCAGTTCCCAAAGAAAGCGATAGATTCTTTTTCTATACGGATCGAAGCCCGGAAGAAGATAATTGGGATAACCATTTTCAATATTGCGGATGTCTTCATCGCTGAGCTGCATCACGCCTGCGCTGTCTTTTGACAGTCCCTTGCTTGTCAGATAGCGTGTGAGAATATTTATTCTGGCAATTGACATGGAATCGGATTCATTGATTTTAACCTCACAGCGGCTGTTCCAAACAGGTATCATTTCAGGCACCGAAAGATTAATGTACATATAATTTCCGTTTTCCATCAAAAGACTTATCGTGTCGTGGATGTAATAATTTCCGTTTACAGTTTGTTTCGGGAGACTTGAAAAATCCTTCATAACCGGGCCAGGAAAACATTTGTTTTTCACATCAAGTGCACCGGCTACGGCAAGAATTGACAGAGAGAGAAGTGTAGCCAAAAGCAAATATTTGATTCTCCTTTTTCGTAAATAGTTCCAGTAAAGAAACAGAATAAAAAACAACAGGAACCCCATCACTACATAGCCGGTGAATGATTCAAGAATAAAAAGGAAATAGAGCAGCGTTATAATGACAGGTGCAACTGCATATTTATACCATTTATATGGCAGATCGCTGTTATGAATGAGAATGACGATGGAAAGACAGATCAGAAGCGAAAAGCGGATGTGGCTTTGACCGATGGCGATCCGCTCCGGAACTGCCGGAGAAATGTAATAATTGATCAGACTCACAATTGAAAGGAGTAAAACATTGGCGACAAAGAACAGCAGCAAATTGATGGCTGTGTTTCTTTTCAGCGGACCCGCCGCAAAAAACAGGACTGGCAGCGCAATCAAAGGGATCTTGTTCTGAAGGTCCTTTAGTCCGTATTTCAAATCGCTGGTCCAGAGCAGGCCCGCAAGATGCATAATGTAAATTGAAATGAGAGCAAGCACCAGTGGCGATCTGAATGCCTCAATCAGTCTGCGTCGCGATACTTTATCGCTCAGCGCAGCAAACAGAAGAAGAAATTGAGAAACCGAAAGAATCCATTTTGAAAACACCAGTCCGGACAACATCAGGCCTATTAAAACCGGATATTTCCATTCGTGGAATATGTCGGATGCTTTTGATGTCATGAACTATTTTCCTGAAAGAATTTTGTTGTATTGTGCTGAATTATTCAATATCTCCACAGCTTTTTTCACTTCCTTGTCATAGCGCAGATCGAAAATGATACGACCTTTCTGATAGTAATAGCGCGATACAATTTCATTTGCAATCACATTGATGATTTCGCTGCTGAAAAGTTCAAGATCGCGCTGTTTGTTGTGACCGACCTTAGTTTGCAGACGTGTGATTTCATCGGTTGAATTATCGTAGTACTTATCTTCCTTCATGGCCTCAATCAGTTCTTCCAGCTTCAGCTCGCTCGATGTTTTATAGTCATATTCGCGACCTTCGAGGTAGGTGAGGAATTGCTGATACTCTGTTGTTGTGAATTCAAATTTATCAGGCGATGGAATCGTGGCGTGGTCGCGCACATACTGTGTTACGAAATTGAAAACATGATTTTTCAGAATCAGACTGATGGTAATCTCACTCAGTGAATCCGGCTTCAGATCAATGTCAGGAAGAATTCCGCCGGCATCATACACAACACGCCCGTTTTTTGTTGCAAATTTCTGTTTTGCCGAATCATTGTAATGAACCGCTTTGCCATTCACTTTCTTTGAATAGTCAATGGCCTGGATGCAACGGCCACTCGGGATATATTACTTGGCCGTGGTAACTTTGAAAATGGTATTGTAGCTGAGCGGAATTACATTCTGAACAAGGCCTTTACCATAAGATTTCTGCCCGATAATGACCCCGCGGTCAACATCCTGAATGAACCCTGCCACAATTTCGCTGGCTGAGGCGCTTTGTCCATCAATAAGTACAGCCAGACGAATGTTTTTGTCAGAGGCGCTGTTGAGTGTCTTGTACGATTTATTGCTGTCGCTGAGTTTGCCTTTGGTCTGAACAACTGTGATACCGCGGTCAACGAAAATGTTAGCAATGTTCACTGCTTCATTCAGCAATCCGCCACCGTTACCACGCAGGTCAAGAATAAGTCCTTCCATACCTGAGTTGCCGGCTTTAAGGTCTTCGAACGCTTTTTTCACCTGATTTCCGGCATTCATCGTAAATCCGCTGAGTTTGATATAACCGACTTTCGGATCAACCATTCCGGAATAGGGAATATCACTGATAGTGATTTCCTTACGCTGTATTGTTTTATTTACCGTTTTTTCTTCAAAAGGACGTTTAATCACAAGTTCAACATTGCTCCCAGGCTGGCCTTTCAAAAGGTCGCTTACTTCGCTCACTGTTTTTCCTGACATGGATTTCCCATTTATTTCAAGAATCTGATCTCCGGCTCTGAGCCCATTTATCTGAGCGGGAAAACCTTCGTATGGTTCCGTAATAATGATGCGGTCATCCTGTTGCTGAATCAGTGAGCCGATTCCGCCATATTGTCCGGTGGTCATGAATTTCACATCTTCGATATCAGATTCCGGAAAAAAGACAGTATAAGGGTCTAGTGAATTAAGCATTTCGTCAATGGCAATCTTCATCAGTTCGCCAGGTTGAATTTCATCTACATAATTCTGATTGAGCTCTCTGTAGAGTGTTGCGAAAATGTCGAGATTTTTCGATATTTCGAAATCACTGTTGGTCGATGAGGTCGAAAAGATTCCGACAACAATAAGAAGAGCAATGATAAACTTATTCAGATACTTTTTCATGCCTGCAGAATTTGTGATGTTTTTCGGGAACAGGATCATATCCGCTGCCACCCCAGGGATTGCAACGGGCAATTCGTTTTATGGTGAGCCATCCGCCGCGGAAGAAGCCGTGTTTTTTAAGTGCTTCAATGCCATAGGCCGAACACGAAGGGGTGTAGCGGCACGACGAAGGCAGCCACGGAGAAATGGCCACCTGATAGAAGCGGATAAACAACACGAAGAAATTAGCGAGCGGTCGTCTCATGGTGCTGTAATAAACGATGGATAATGGATTTTATTTTCAGCTCAATGTCGGTAAATTGCATTATGTCGTCACTTTGATAATAAAGACCTATCTGAAGTAAAACCGATTCAGTCTGCAATCTGTCGCGGAGAGGTCCGGCATTGAGTCGCCAGGCTTCACGCATGCGCCGCCGGATGCGGTTGCGGTCAACTGCCCGCTTCAGTCGTTTCTTCGGAACCGAGAATAAAACCTGAAATCCGCCATGGTCATCTTTTACAGAGATGTAGCGGCACAGAACAGGTGGCTCATTGAAAACAGAACCGTTGTGAAACAGCAGCGAAGGTTGTGTGGTTCCTTTTATCCGTTCTTTGCGCGGTAAGGAAAATTGTTTCACAATGACTATTTTTTCTTCTTTGCGGCCCTGATGAATTCATCAATGGCCATGGTCATGCTCGGAGCGGTCGGAGTCGGGGCCGGGATATCAACCCTCAGCTTGGCAGATTCAGCAGCCTGCATCGTTGTTTTGCCATAGGTAGCTATCAACTGTTCACCCTGACTGTATTTGGGAAAATTCTCTTTAAGCGATGCAATCCCGCTGGGACTGAAGAAGCAAAGCAGGTCAAAGGATTTGATGTCCATATCCTTCAGATTAGCACTCTCGTTTTTGTAAATTACCGCTTTCTGAAAATTCACGTTGTTGGCGGTCAGCATGGAGTACAACTCTTCGTTGGGCGAGTCATTGCATGGGAGAACAAGCTTTTCATCCTTATGTTTTTTCAGCAGGGGCAACAGACTCGGATAGGTTGAATCGCCGTGGAATATCTTGCGTTTACGGAATTGAATGTATTTCTGCAGATAAAAAGCAATCTGATCTGAGGTGCAGAAATATTTCATGTTTTCTGAAATCTCAATGCGAAGTTCTTTTGCCAGAGCGAAATAATAGTCAATGGCATTGCGGCTGGTGAAAATGATTCCGGTAAATTCAGCCAGGTTGATCCTTGACTGGCGGAATTCGGCTGAACTGAGACCCACAACTGCAAAAAATTTCTTAAACTCAAATTTTACATTGTGCTTTGTAATCAGTTCCTGATAGGGGGATTTTTCAATTTCAGCCGGCTTGGGTTGAGAGACCAGAATGTTTTTAATTTTCACCACGTTCGCGAGTTTTGAGATTGAAATTATTGTGAAATGCGCTCTGCAATTAGTTTTAAGGCAAATGCAACCGGAACAATTTCGACGGTGCAAAAATACAAAATAAAATAAAACAAGCCGTAGGTTGTTTCCAAAATTCCGGTATAAAGGGCGAGAAGCACTCTGTATGCCTGTAACAGAGCCACTAACCCAATGGTTAAGTACCAGAAAAACATTGTTGCAGGACTAAAAGCGGCTGCAAAAATGATAAAGGGCAGAGTGGTAGATGTTATAACGTTGATGTAGTAATCCCGGTACAGATACTGTTCGGTGGTTTCGTGTGTCATATAGACCGCTTTGGCCAGATA
>CAZJOL010000027.1:0-18443 GCA_964547605.1 uncultured Bacteroidaceae bacterium
GCTGGCCGATGGCATTCACATGGGTTCGCATGTGCTGGCCATTGGATTGAGCTGGGTAGCATACATCCTGGTGCGCAGGGTTGCCAACACTGAAAAATACAAAGGTAAAGGCGACCGTATTCTTTCGCTTTCGGGCTACACCAGCGGGCTGCTGCTTTTGATTTTTGCATTCGGAATTGCCTGGGGAGCCATTCAGCGGATAAACAATCCTGTTGATATTCAATTCCGCGAAGCGATTCTGGTGGCCTGCATCGGGCTTGCAGTCAATATTCTCAGCGCCCTATTGCTTCGCCATGACCATGAAGAGGAGAAAGACCATAACCTGCAGGCCGCATATTTACACGTAATTGCAGATGCACTCACCAGTGTACTGGCTATCGGCGGTCTGACTGCAGCCATGTTGTGGAACATTATCTGGATTGACGGAGCATGTGCTCTTGCAGGAGCAGTCATCATTTCACGCTGGTCAATCAAACTGATTGTGCAGAGCGGGAAAAGTCTGATCTGACCGAATTAATATTGTAATATTTGTACATCCGCAATAATACCAGAAAAAGCTTCAGAGACTGACTGAAATTTATTTCTTTGACAAAAGCAACACGACCTTCAATAGTCTGAAATGCAATTGAGGACATGAGAGAGTCAGATATTCATTCATACTGTGGCGTTAATGCGATTATGCGATTATGCGAAATTTTATTTGTCGCATCATCGCCACATCGGGTCATCGCCACACATATATTCTATTTTCACACTCTTTCTGTTGGACTATGAGTCGCTCACTGGCATTATTAAGGATGATCAGTTGTAATATTTGTTAATCCAATTACCGGACACTGATTTTGTCCCACCATTTTCTAATCTGCAATTCAACGAAAAATCATGCGTTCAGCGTGGCGTAGTCCGGTATTTCCTGCAGAAAATGGATCTTGAGTGCGGCGGCATCAGTCTTACACACAAAGTGACTTAAACCATTGGTAATCAAAATATAAGCATTACCTAAAACGGAAGTATAGGTTGCCGCCTGAAGAAAAGTTTTTTCATCGATAATCACATCGGGTTTCTTGCATTCGATGACCATCAGAATCTGTCCGTTGCGGCCTGAGATCACGGCATCGGGCCTGCGTGTCATGCCATTATAAGTGAGTGATTTTTCGACGGCAATGGCCGTTGCAGGGTACCCCAAATGGACATGCAGATACATCAGAAACTGCTGCCTGACCCATTCTTCGGGAGTCAGCCGCACCCATTTTTTGCGGAATTCATCAAAAATGACCTCAATGCCATCCTGCATTTGAATACTGGAATTAAAAAGGGGCAGATTGAGGGCAATATTTGAGTTCATGCAAAAATGTACCTTAAAATTGTTATTTTTGTTGGTCGAAAACCGTTTTGCAAAATTAGTGAATATGAGCGAACGGTTTTTATCTAAAACGGAAACGCATGAAAACAAAACCCGAAATAGTTGAGAACTGGCTTCCACGCTACACCGGACTGCCATTAGACAAATTCGGTGAATACATTCTCCTGACAAACTTCAATCAGTATGTTGACTTGTTTGCAGAAATTCACAACGTGCTCGTTGACGGGCTTGACCGCAGTATGCCGAATGCCACAGCCGATAACATTACCATCATCAACTTCGGAATGGGCAGTGCCAATGCAGCCACCATCATGGATCTGCTGGGAGCGGTCAATCCAAAAGCTGTATTGTTTCTTGGAAAATGCGGCGGGATAAAGAAGATAACCAAGGTCGGCGACCTGATTCTTCCGATTGCGGCAATCAGGGGTGAAGGAACATCGAATGACTATTTTCCGCCCGAAGTGCCGGCTTTGCCTGCATTTGCACTGCAGCGGGTAATTTCATCTTCGATCCGCGACAATCATCGCGATTACTGGACAGGCACGGTGTTTACAACCAACCGCCGCGTATGGGAACACGATGAAAACTTCAAGGAATATCTCATAAAAGTAAGAGCCATTGCAGTTGATATGGAAACGGCCACCTTGTTTTCGGCCGGATTCTACAATCATATACCAACCGGAGCGTTGTTGCTGGTAAGCGATGAGCCTATGATTTCGGATGGAGTAAAAACTGAAGCCAGTGATAAAAAAGTGAATGAAAATTACGTGGAACAACATCTGCAGATTGGCATTGGAGCACTGCAGCTGCTGATCAACAACAGTGTTTCGGTGAAGCACCTGTTATTCGACAACGACAATCCCAACCGATGACGCATACCGACATTATCAAGGAAGTCAACAAAAAAGTGTTCAGACCTGTGTATTTTCTGCACGGAGCCGAGCCCTATCTGATTGATGTGGTGTCGAATCATCTGGCCAATTCCATTCTGGATCCTTCGGAGCGCGAATTCAACCAAACCGTGATTTACGGCCGCGATGCGAATATGAGTGATCTGGTATCAACACTGAAGTGCTTTCCAATGATGAGCAACTATCAGGTTGCCATTCTCAAAGAAGCACAGGATATCAAAGACAAGGATTTTGAGCACCTGGCATCGTATATTGCAAACCCGCAGCCAAGCTCAATTCTGGTAATCTGTTACAAGAAACAGGCAGGTAAAAAACTGCAGACATTGTTTGGAAAAAATCCTGCATCTGTTCTTGTTTTCGAATCGCCTGAAATCAAGGAATCAGCTTTACCGGACTGGATAATCAATTATCTTTCGCAGAAAAAAATTGCCTGCACACCAAAGACCGCTCAGATCATCGCCGGCTCGCTCGGAAAAGACATGAGCAAGATTGCCAATGAGCTCGACAAAGTCATGCTGAATGTGCCCGAAGGCGGCACACTCACAATGGATGAAGTGGAAGCCAACATCGGGATTTCGAAAAAGTACAATGTGTTTGAGTTGCAGACTGCAGTTACGAATAGCCAGAAAGCAAAGGCACTGGAAATCGCCAGTTATTTTGCTGCCAATACCAAAGAAACATCATTGTTTGCCGTGATAGGACTACTGAACAATTACTTTGAAAAACTTTTTATCTACATGCAGCTGAACAATTCGAAAAGCGCTGCTGAACTGGCCTCCGAGATGGGAGTGAAACCTTATTTTCTTGATCAGTACAGAAAATCTGCTTCATATTTCAATATGAAAAAAGTGCTTGAAGTTTTCAAGCTGCTGCGAAGTTATGATTTGAAATTAAAAGGCGTTGACTGCATTGCTCCGGAAAGTGAACTGATGCGTGAAATGATCTACAAAATAGTACATCTATGATGACCATAAAAAAAGTAGAAAACAGGAAAGATCAGAAAGCATTTATCATGCTTCCTTTTGAATTGTACAAAGGAAATGCATTCTGGATTCCGCCAATCATTAAAGACGAATACAAAATCTTCAACAGGGAAACCAATCCTGCAATGGATTTCTGTGACTCGTGTTTCTGGATTGCAGAAGAAAACGGAAAGACCATTGGCCGCATTGCTGCAATCATCAATCACCGCTACAATGAAAAAACGGGTGAAAAACTCGGTCGCTTTTCACGATTGGAAAGCATCGATGATGCAGAAGTTATTGCAGCCCTGTTGCGAACGGCCGAAGACTGGCTGCGCGAAAAGGGAATGACCAAAGTGCACGGCCCGCTTGGATTCACCAATCTCGATCTGCAGGGCTTACTCATTGAAGGATTTGATCATCTGCCTTCGATTGCCTCGGTGTATCATCACTCCTATTATCTGGCGCACATTGAAAAATGCGGCTATGAAAAGGAAAACGACTGGCTTGAATTCAGGCTGAAGCTCGAAAATCAGATTCCCGAGAAAGCCACACGCATGGTGGATCTGATAAAGACCCGCTTCAAGCTCCGGGTTGTCAGCTTCAAAAGCAAAAAAGAAATGCTGCCCTATGCGCATAAGCTATTCACGCTGCTGAATTCTGCATTCGAGGAATTGCCTTATGTTTCAGCGTTTGATGAACCCACAAAGGAATTCTATATCAAAAAATATTTTAGTTTTCTCAATCCTGAATTTGTAAAAGTTGTCCTGGATGAGCATAACGAGCTGCGTGCATTCATCGTAGGTTTGCCCAGCTTATCAAGAGCGATGCAGAAGTGCAACGGAAAATTATTTCCATTCAGGTTCCGCCATATCCTGCATGCGCTGAAGCATCCGACTGAAATGGATCTGTTGCTGACGGGTGTTGATCCGGCATTGCAAAGCCAAGGCGTTGCAGCTGTGCTGATTTTCGAGCTGCAGCAGGTACTTCTCAAATACAAAGTTCCGTTTGTAGAAACCACCGGAATTTTTGAATCAAACAACAAGGCCATAACAACTTGGAAAAACTATGAACATATTCAGCACAAGCGCCGCCGTTGCTTTGTGAAAAGTCTCTGATAACAACCAAACCAGCCAACCATCTCACATGAAAAAGATAGCCGTTTTTCTTCTCATTTCAGTAATTGCAACCATCACTTTCGCACAGAAAGGGACCATCAAAGGATTCGTTTATGACAAGGGCAACAGTGAGCCCGTTATTTTCACCAACGTGTATCTGAAAGGAACGAGCTACGGATCGCCGACTGACATCAACGGATATTTTGTAATCACACAGATTCCACCGGGAACATATGAACTCATGATTACTTATCTGGGTTACGATACACTACGCGAAACGGTTACCATTAAAGGAAACGAGATGCTTACAAAAAAGTATTATCTCGAAAAAGGTACCCGTACATTCAACGAAGTGCAGATTGTCGGTAACCGCGGTGATGATACAACGCAGACCCTGATCAGCAAGGAAACAGTAACCCCCATCGAAATCAAGCAGGTGCCCAGCATTGGTTCGCCCGATATTGTACAATACATTACCAATATTCCGGGAATCATAACCACCGGAGATCAGGGCGGACAACTGTATATCCGCGGTGGATCAAGCATTCAGAACAAAGTGCTTCTTGACGGAATGGTCGTGTATAATCCGTTTCACAGCATCGGATTGTTTTCGGTATTTGAAACTGAAATCATCCGCAATGTTGATGTGTACACAGGTGGTTTTGGTGCGGAATACGGCGGACGAATTTCTTCGGTCATGGATATCACAACCCGCGACGGGAACAAGAAAAACTACGGTGGTGTATTCATGGCCAGTCCTTTTGGGGCTAACCTTGTATTCGAAGGCCCGATCGTGAAAGACAAAGGCAAAGGATTCAATTCATCATTCATCATTGCAGCAAAAAATTCATACCTGAGCGAGAGTTCAAAAACATTTTACAACTACATTGATACAGCCGGGCTACCATTTGATTTCCGCGACATATACGGAAAAGTGAGTCTTGCAACTGACAACGGCTCAAAAATCAATTTCTTTGGATTCAATTTTACCGATGACGTTACATATCGTTCCATCGCAAACTTCGCATGGGATGCCAACGGAGGTGGTACCAACTTTGTCATCATTCCGGGTGCATCTGCAACAATTATCGAAGGTATTCTGGCCTATTCAGACTACCAACTGACATTGACAGATCAGACAAACCTTCCGAAAAGCTCATCCATCAACGGTTTCAATGTTGGCCTGACATCAACAAGATTCACCGGAAAAAACTCCGATGTAAAAGTTGGTTTGGAATTGATTGGTTTTAACACTGACCTCTCATTTTACAATACGGCGCGCAGGCTCATTACACAGCAAGACAACACTACGGAGTTTGGTGTTTTTGTAAAATACAAAACCATCATTGACAGTTCATTTATTCTTGAGCCTTCTTTACGCTTCCACATGTATCCCAGTCTTTCAGAATCACAAATGGAGCCCCGACTGGCACTGAAATACAATATTACAAGAAAAATCAGGATCAAAGCTGCTGGTGGTTTGTATTCACAAAACCTCATTTCAGCATCTTCGGACCGTGATGTTGTGAATCTCTTTTACGGCTTCCTGTCAGGCCCTGAAAACCTGCAGGATGAATTTGACGGAAAGGATGTGACATCAAGATTGCAGAAAGCGCAACATGTCATTATCGGTTTTGAATTCGGAACATTTGAATTATCTCAGGATAAAACAAAACAACGGACACTGACATTCAATCTTGAATTTTATTTCAAGAATTTCTCACAACTCTCAAATCTGAACCGCAATAAGGTTTATGATGATACAGGAGAGTACTACGACAAACCTGATTATCTGAAAAAAGACTTTATCATTGAGAACGGTGATGCCGAAGGTGTTGATTTGTCGGTGAAATACAACAGCAAGCATTTGTATCTCTGGGGTGTTTATTCTTATGGTTTTGTTCATCGCTATGACGGGCTCATTCATTATGCGCCGCACTACGACCGTCGTCACAATGCCAATCTGGTTGCCTCGTACCGCTTCGGTGAATTCAATAAATGGGAAATCAGTTGTCGCTGGAATCTGGGCTCCGGATTCCCATTCACTCAGAATGCAGGCTTTTATCCTTCAATCGGTTTTACAGACGGTCTGGAAACCGACATCTTTACTTCAGAAGAGCAACTTGGCGTATTGTATGATAATTACAATGAAGGTCGCCTCCCCTACTATCACAGGCTTGATTTCAGCGCGAAAAGGACTTTCTATCTGACCGAAAACACAAAGCTTGAAGCCAATCTGTCGGTAACCAATGTGTATGACCGCGACAATGTTTTCTATTTCGACCGGATTACGAATGAAAGAGTAAACCAGCTTCCGCTGATGCCCAGTCTGGGTGTCACTCTCCGTTTCTGATAAAATGCAGCAATGTCCGAAAACAGCACATACAGCGATGCATTGAATTACATCATGTCAGCCCTGCCGATGTACCAGCGGGTTGGAAGTGCTGCATACAAGGCCAATCTCGACAATACCATTGCCCTGCTCAATCATCTGGATAATCCACAGAAAAAATTCCGGAGCATCCACATCGCAGGCACCAACGGCAAAGGAAGCGTTTCGCACTGCCTGGCTTCGATATTTCAGGAAGCAGGATATAAAACCGGACTCTATACATCGCCGCACCTGACCGACTTTCGCGAACGAATCCGCATCAACGGTGCCATGATTGAAAAATCATACGTCGCAAAATTCATTGAAAAAAACAAAGCATTTCTCAATAAACTGAAGCCGTCGTTTTTCGAAATGTCGGTCGGTCTTTGTTTTCAGTATTTTGCAGATCGCGAAATTGATGTTGCCATCATCGAAACCGGCATGGGAGGCCGTCTTGACAGTACCAATGTCATCGATTCCGAATTGTCGGTCATTACCAATATCGGTTTTGATCACACCATGTTTCTTGGCGATACGCTGGAAAAAATTGCCATTGAAAAAGCCGGAATCATAAAGCCCGGCGTGCCTGTTGTTATCGGAGAGACACAGCCGGAAACAAAAAAAGTATTTATTGATGCTGCGAAAAAAAACAAATCGAAAATTGTTTTTGCAGATAAAGAGATTTATGCTGAAACGGACTCTCACACACTGATTCCACCTTCACTTACACTCCGTGTCGGTATTGATGGCACCGAGCATCTGATTGCATCGCAACTGGCCGGAACCTATCAGGTCAAAAATCTGAAAACTGTTCTGGCTGCTTCATTGCGGCTTCGCGAAGCAGGATTCAAATTGCATGTAGCTCATATCAGAAATGGAATTTCAAAGGTAATTCAGAACACAGGGCTGCGCGGGCGTTGGATGGTGTTTGGCTCCAGACCTGCTGTTATCATGGATACCGGCCATAATGCAGATGGTCTGAACAGTATCACTCAAATGCTGAAATCGCTCTCCTACTCTACCCTGCATATGGTCATCGGGATGGTCGATGACAAAGACCACACTGCCATGCTGAAACTGCTTCCGCAAAAGGCAACGTACTATTTCTGTAAACCATCTGTCCCACGCGGATTTGATGCAGAACAATTACTGGCTAAAGCCCGCAAGGCTGGAATATCAGGCAGCGCCTTTGATTCGGTCGAATCAGCCGTCAATGAAACTTTGAAGCATGCCTCGAAAAATGATGTGGTTTTTATCGGGGGCAGCACATTCACCGTTGCCGATGCTTTGGCAATGAAAGTGTTTGCGCATTCCAAAAAATCTGGTCATGCTGACAGCGAACAACAGATTGAAATGAATTTTTAATGGTCGTTAGCTTGATGACGATTAAGAAACTTTCAGGCTTATCTAAATGATTTCAATTCTTCGGGAAAGCGTTTCAATCAGGTTGTAGCCATCCCACACCAGAGAAAAATCTGTGGTTTGGCCTATTGGGACTATTCTGTCTATTCCTGATAAACCCAATTCAGAAAAGCTTTTCAGTTCATTTTTATCAAATCCATAATAGGCAAGGGTCTGGTATTTTTGATTGACTATTTTTGTCAAATCTGAAAGAGATTTTCCATGGTATTCTGTAAAGTATCCACTTGAACAACGATAATTTTCTACTTCTGGCTGAAGTTCATTTATTTCAATGCGCCAAAGAAGATTGTCTTCAGTAATAATCTGACGAACCCCCTCATGGCTTACTGCCTGATTAAACAATGCGGTAAGTTTATCAACCGCTATAACTGGTTGCATTTGTCCGTACCGTTGTTTGACTGTTTTGTGCAATGACTCCCAAAACAGGTCTTTTGCTTTTGCAACATCTTTGTTTTCTCCGATCCATAAAATCAAATGGGGAGCTGTACAGGCATTCTGATCAAACAGATAGGTGTCGTTATAAAAGCCTTGTGCAATTTGCTCCGGATTGGCATTTGCAAGATATTCAGAGGCTTCAATGGCACAGATGGAATAGCGATCGGCAAATGTAACGTCAAAAGAACGTGCGGGTATTGTACTTTTTCTGATTTGCGCTATGGTTTCATCACCTCCCCAGATAATACGGACATCGCATAACGATGAGAGTAATTCGGTAGCATTGCTGGTCTTTTCATAACGGATCAATGCAATCCGGGAAGCACAATCGGAATGACTGGAGGCAATTTTTGTAATTGCACTGCAAATCATTTGAACCTGCTCAAAGTCTTTTGATGGTACTCTGACAATGTTTACATTACCAGCCAGTAAACCGCACAGTAAGGAATATGCAAAATTCACCGGTACGTTCGAAGGTGCAATATGAAAAACAATACCTCTGCCTGACCGGATGATCTTTTCATCGGAAAAGCGCTCTTTGATTTGCAATATATTTGCCCTCCGGCAGAAAAAAGCAAACGTTGCCACATCAGGGTAATTCCGGATAAGCGGATCTTTATTTAATTCCTGCGAAAGGGCATTAAGAAAAGCAATCGTATCGTCCGCAAACGGCCTGGTTGCCGGCGTATTCCTGATCTGTTCCTCAGAAATAGCATCAGGGAACAGCATGGTGATATCATTAAAATTTTGTTGCATACGTATCGCTACACCCTCTTATTTCGGCATTTTTTAATCGTCCGGTAATTTTGAAATATTTGCCCATGCGGCCACAGGCACAATCATCTTCACCCAGCAATATTCCCTCGTCTTCAGTCAGCAAGGAATGACCCGGATAACTTTTCGGCAATATGGAAAGCACCTGTATTATTCCTTTCTCGCCAACACTGGCCATTGAAAAATCGTGAGCCCTGCGAATGATTACATCCGAATAAACCGGCGCATGTAAATGTCCGTATTCACATTCCATGTAGATGGTGCCGGTTTGCTCAACCATGCCGTAATAGTCATGGACATGCTGTATTCCGCAAACATCATTCAGCTTTTTACGAAACACTTCAGAAGTTACAGCCTCTGAAATCAGCTTTTTCCATCCGCCACCATGAATCAGCACCGCATTCGTCAAATCCAATCTGACTCCCATTCGGAGCAATTCCTTGTAAAAATGCTGATAGACCATAAAGGTGAAGCCAAACATAAATATTCGTTCACCTTTGTATTGCTCAATAAATGCCTGCAGCTGTTCAACATTGAGCTCCATGTTCTCGTTCAACGCATACATGCGCTTCGAACCAAACATTGAAAAGCCTATGATTCCGGCACCACGGGCTGAAAACAGATTGCGGTCCTTTACAACGGTTTCACTATCAAGAATAATCATTGGAACCCGTTGTGTGCCAATAAAGGAAGATACAATCTTAGTTAAGGCCTTTGTCTGCATGGCCGAGGTTTCACGATCGAGAAAAATCCGAGATACGGCCTGTCCTGTAGTACCGGACGATGTCATCGTTTTAACCACTTCTTCCCTGGGGACACTGCACAATTCAAACATCTTGAATAACCGCACAGGCAAAAAAGGCAAATCTGCATAATGATATTCCCGCTTACCAACATAACCCACAGCGTCCATCATCTTTTTGTATGGCTCACAATGATTATAATGATGGCATGTCAGATCGTTGAGATAAGCATTCAATAACTTCGTCTTCTCTTCATTTTTAAGAGAATACGGTTGTATATCCAATGTTTCAGTGATATTCATACTAAACATCCAGATTTGCATACAAGGTTTTACCCGACGAATTCTTTGGTATTGATTCGCAATAACGGACTTCAAATGCTGTATGGTTGAGACCGGTTTTTGAGCTGATAAATTGTTGCACTTCCTGTTCGCGGCCATGCTCCGTAATGTATACCACCATGTGGTCATCATTGCCAACACAGGCACAATCTGAAACAATCGTTTTCAGTAATCGTTCGGTTTCATCAAGGTTTACTCTGTTTCCGAACAATTTTATAAAACGTTTTTTACGTCCGACGATGTAATAGAAATGATCTGCATCGCGTTTGGCGATGTCACCGGTAAGGAGGATTCCTTTATTTTCATCTTCTTTACCCAGATCATCCGCACATTCTGCATACCCCATGGACACATTGCCTCCTTTGTAAACCAACTCGCCCGGCTTTTCTGATTCTAAAATCGTTGAGCCATTATCATCGATCAGCGAAAATGTTCCGCCGGGGATTGCAATACCTATGCTTCCCGGTTTTTCCAGTGTTTTTTCAACGGGCAGATAGCTCATCCTGGCCGTGGCTTCGGTTTGACCATACATAACAAAAAAGCGTTTGTTATTTTCCTTGCAAAAACCGGCAAACTCTTTTTGCAACTCGATGGACAATCGGCCCCCGGCCTGGGTTAAGGTAGTGAGTGAAGGCAGTTCCATGCGGAAGAACCGAAGGCGTTTTAGCATTTCATACGTATAGGGAACTCCTGAAAACGAGGTGGCTTTTTCATTTTTCAGAAATTGCCAAAACTCTTTTTCCATAAGCGACCGGTTCGTCATCAGCAGGGTAGCTCCCTTAATCAAATGACTGTTGATTATCGATAAGCCAAATGAATAGTGCATGGGCAAAACCGTTATGGGCCGCTCTGTTTCTGTGATCGATAAATATTCTGCGATGGATTCAGCGTTCGCTTTAATATTGTTGTAGCTTAATCTTACCAGTTTCGGACTGCCCGTGCTGCCTGAGGTAGTCAGCAACAGAGCTAAATCATCATGTAATCCGGCAGATTTTTTATATGTTAGTTTTACCAGAGAATAATCAAATACGGAAAGTATTTTTTTTTCGATGGGGAACTCTGCAATCTGATCTGTTGGCAGCCACAGATATGCTGGTTGATAAAGGGTGATCAATTGTTCCATCATTTCCCTGTTCATTGAGGAATCTATCATGACGGGAACCACCCTGTTCTCAACAAAGGAGATATAGCCACATACAGAGCCGACGGTATTATTACATATGCAAAAAACAAGATCGCGTTTACCCAGACCCTGATAAATATTGTCCGAGATTGAAAACAGTTCTTCGTACGTTAATGACAGGCCATTATCTGCAATTAACGCTGTATTTCCGCTGTATTTTCTGTTTAAAAGAAACATTACTGTTTAGTTTTCTGATATTCTTTTAAGATGTCTTCGGCAATAAGATCGGGTTGTAATCTGTTTTGCGCTAACAGATACGCATAATCTCCCGGATGTGAGAAGCTGTCTTTTACACCAAGACGCAAAAGAGGTGGGCAGTTGCCTTTTTCCGCCATCAGTTCTGCAATCGATGTCCCAAGACCGCCAACAATATTGTGTTCCTCAACGGAAACCAACAAAGCTGAGTCAAGACATTTCATAACGGCCTTTTCATCCAGCGGCTTGATGGTGTGAACATCGAGAACACGGACAGATATCCCTTTTTCTTCAATAATCGCAGCAGCATTCAAGCAAGGATGTACCATGCTTCCGGTGGCAAATAAGGTAATCTCATTTCCTTCTTTCAGTTGAATGGATTTTCCTATTTCGAATTCATATTCCTGCTCATAAACAACAGGACAGTTAAGCGTCCCTGTCAGACGGATATATACGGGTGATTTTAACCTGACTGCCGCTATAAGCGCTTTTGCTGCCTGTCCGGCATCAGAAGGAGAGATTACGGTCATTCCAGGTATTGACCGGGTAATGGCCATATCCTCGATAGCATAATGCGTATTGCCAAAATAGGTCAGGGCAAAACCTGCACTGATTCCGACAGCTATCACGTTTGATTTCATATAGCCCAGATACTGGCGCAATTGTTCGCAACTGCGCATCGAAATAAAAGCGGCCTGAGCTGTAACGATTACCGTGTTGTCTTCACTGGCTAATCCTGCCGCAATACCCATTAAGTTTTGTTCTGCAATTCCGACATTATAAAAACGATCGGGATACATCGTCTTAAAGCGATCTAATCCTGCAGGTCTTGACATATCTGATGACAATACAAATATGTCAGCTTTATCATTCATAACATCAAAAAGACCAATGCCGAAGATGGTTCCGCTTTGACCTAATTTCGAGTATATCCTGGAGTTAAGTTTATTTATCTCGATCATCTTGTTCAGCTAATGCTAATTCATACTGTTTTTGCGATAAGCTTGCGTGATGCCAGTCTCTGTTATTCTCCATAAAGGAGACGCCCTTCCCTTTAATGGTTCTGGCAATGATGGCATTAGGCAACTCTTGATTTCTCAATCTGAAAGCATCGCATAGCGCGGCTACATCGTGGCCGTCAACTTCCTGTGAATGAAAACCGAAAGAACTGAATTTGGCCGCCAAAGAAGCACAATTCATTATGTCCTCTGTATTACCGTCGGATTGCAATCCATTCTGATCCACAATAACCGTCAGGTTGTTGAGATTAAAATGTGCAGCTGACATCAGTGATTCCCATACCAGACCTTCATTACATTCGCCGTCGCCGACCAAAACGTATACATGATTATTCAGTCCATCACGCTTATTGGCAATGGCAACACCTACGGCAAATGAAAGTCCCAGACTTAAGCTTCCGCCTGAAAACTCAATCCCTTTTAAAATATTTCTGGAAGCATGGGCATAATAAGGAGCTCCATTGGTTTCAAAGGTGTCAAGCTCTTCTTTTGTAAGAAATCCAACCTGCTCCAATGCAGTATATAAGGCAATGGCGCAATGTCCTTTGCTGACTATAAATCTGTCTCTGTTTTTTCCTGAAGGATCATTTACATCATATCTGAGAACCTGATCATAAACCGTAGCAATGATTTCAACGGCAGATAATGCACCCCCCAGATGGGCTCCGTTTTTACCTGTACTATAAGTCAGTTCCAGAATACGTTTGCGCATATTCCGGCTCTTTTTTTTTAAATTCTCAATCTGATCCATATCATTGTTATCACATTCCACCGTCAACACGAATAACCTGGCCGGTAATATATGATGCCATGTCCGATGCTAAAAACAATGCTGCTTCTGCAATATCGCGGGGATTTCCAATCCGTTTTAAAGTGGTGCCGTTTACGGTTTCTTCGATTACCGCATCCGTCATACTTTCTGCAACCATATCTGTTTGAGTGATACCAGGCGCTATGATGTTTACCCGGATGCCCTTATCTCCCACTTCTGCGGCCAACGCTTTTGATGCACAAATAACCGCGGCTTTACTTGCTCCATAGACAGCTCGACCTGAATTCGCATCAATGGCGGCCGAGGATGCTATGTTGATAATGCTTCCGGATTTCTGGCGTACCATTAATTTTGTGACATATTGAGTCAATAAGAACTGCGAAAAGAAATTGATCTTGAAAACTTCTTCCATCTTGCCTATGGTGGACATTTGAAACAATGCATTATAAGTGACGCCGGCATTATTCACCAAAATGTCAATATCCTTTTTATCCGCCATAATCTCTTTGAATCCCGCTTTGATCTGCTCATAGTCAGACAGGTCAAAATATACAGGTTTGATTTCCACCTGGTGTTTCATCATCAGGTCTTTGATGGTCTGATTAAATTCATCATCTGGTTTTCTGATACAGGCCCAGACATTAGCGCCGTTTTGAGCAAAGAGTTCCAGAATGGTCTTTCCTATGCCCCGGTTGCAACCTGTGATGACAGCATTTTTATTTTTTAACAGCATGAGCTACATGTTTTTGTCAGTTAATACCACCATCTATCCTGATAACTTGTCCTGTGACATAGTTTGATAAATCAGATACCAAATATACCAGCACATTTGCCACTTCTTCAGGGTTTCCCGCACGGGAAATCTTGCTTTTTCTGATCAACGTATTGAACTTGTCTTCAGGAAGCGAACGGGTCATATCGGTCAGAATAACGCCAGGCGCTATGGAGTTTACACGTATGCCATACTGCCCCAGTTCCAGCGAAATGGTTTTTGAAGAACCTATCAATGCGGCCTTTGCAGCACCATATGCCACCTGCCCCGGATTCCCGTCAATGCCGGTAATGGAGGCCACATTTACGATACTACCCGTTTTATATTTCATCATTATTTTTGAAATATATTGGGTGATGAGCATTTGAGAGAAAAAATCTATTTCAAACACCTCTTTCATTTTTTCAATGGAAGTCATTTGGAACAATCCATTGTACACCATGCCTGCAACGTTGACCAATCCATCAATCTGAACTTTTTCAGCCATGATGAATTTCAATCCGTTTTTCACTGCTTCGGTATCGGACAAATCAAAATAGACCGGTTTGATCCAAACTCCATTTTCAGCGCTCAGCTTTTGAATCGCATCTTCAAATTCCGCATCCTGATATTGGGCGCATGCGTAAATATTCGCTCCCTGCTGAGCAAATACTTCCATCGTGGTCCTTCCAATTCCTTTTAAGCAACCGGTAAGAACGACATTTTTATTTGCTAATAACTTATCCATCAAAATTGAATATCGTATTTTTCTGATAGTATTTCTTTCCCTTTTTCGTAAGAAGAAAGATCAATAATGTCATCAGTTTCCATCATGATGTCAAATGCTTCTTCCAGAACGGCAATCAGATTCATGTGTCCTACAGAGTCCCATCCTTCAACTGATTGATACTTTAATGAGGCAAGTTGTTCTTCTGTTACCTGAAAGCTTGACTTGAACGATTCGTTATACTTCTCAATGTTTGTCATTTGATTGTCTTTAAGTTGTTTGTTTGTTTGTTTTTTAAATCATTCTTCGGGCTGGATTTCCGGAATACGTTCCCGATTCAGTTATATCTCTGAGTACAGAGGTCAGTGGTGCTATTGTGGTGTTTGCTGCAATGGTTTTTCCTTCCAGAATAAAAGCACCGGAGCCAATACTGCAACATTCGCCGAATGAGGTATGCCCCGCTGCTATTGAATTGGTGAAAAAAGTGCAGCAGGCACCAACGTTGGAATCGTGTCCGACAGATGCGCCTGTATTCATCAATACACCCATCCCGATGTGCGTGTTTACTGTGAGTGTACAATTCCGGCAAATAATACTCCCTTCTCCGATACAAACGGTTTTGTCAATTCTGACAGTGGGGTCAATAAGGGTTGCCAGTTTTACATGTGGATAATTTGAAACACAGTCATAAAAAGATTTTCTGACAGAACCTTTTCCAATGCCACAAGTGACATATATTTCTGTTGGATATTTTTCAAGCCATGCATTTCCGCCCAATACAGGATAACCGTTAACTACTTTGCCCCAGTTATCCTTGTACTGCTCATCTACGAGGAAACCCAACAGGTTCCATTCCGGCCTGACTGAATTGATATACTCAATGAGCCAGGCTACTTCTTTTCCCATTCCACCGGCTCCCTTTATGACAATATCTTTCATGATGCAAATGTAGTGGATTTTTTTATTTAAACAAATAATTTACAGCGGCTTTGTCCTGTCCCTGTCACGGTTTGCAGTCAATGATTGTTATGCAGAAATAATTGTTGACAACTGTGTCATCGCGATGGGGCCGCTGAGGAAAATGTATTTCCGTGTAATCCGTGGACCATGTATTTTGGACTTGTTGGTGATGACCGGGCGCGATGAAGCCCGTTTCAGTGGAGAACTGAGTTCCCGGTCACCGATTTTGAATAATGAACAAGGAACAAGGAAATTAAAAGTACGAAGTAAGTTTGATTTATAAACTCCTTCAACATTCTCACTTCCTTGTTCAGTGTTCAGAGTTCTTGGGGTGCCGGGATCTCCTGGAAAACCGCCATCTTGTCACGTTCTACGTGAAGCCCTTGCTGAATCTCACACAGAGAGACCCCGGAGCGGAGTCCGGGGACTTGGTAGTGAAGACCGGGCAGGCGCGATGAAGTCCGATTCAAATTATGCAGGAAATCCGTCACGAGGATTCACACCCTGCCCTGGACGCGCGTCTCCCTGACATTTTAGCCCCGCCAAATGCGGGGTAAACTCCAGCGAGTGAGGGTTAGTAAGAGACCTGCTGACCTGGAATCGTCGGGGAGTGAGGCAGATGCACCCAACAGCCTGTCCGCCTACTGGCGGAATTCCGTGTCCGCTCCCATCCGCAAATTTATGTCTGGTGCCGCTTGAAGCGGTATAAACTCCCGCCAAAATGTTGGGTGCCTGCTGATGAAGCCCGTTTCGGATGGTACAAGAAATTTCGCCACGAGGCGTAAGGTATAGGACCGCAGGCGTTGTGCTATGGGCGGAGCAATCGCATCATCGCCGCGGTGCTGCATGCCTACATATCATCCAACGATAGAATCTCATATTGGTCTTTGTACCCTTTCAAAGATGGCAATATGTTTTTCGCTTTGTTTTTTAGTTGTTCAACAGATCCATTCGATGCATTTCGCTTTACTTCATAAAACTTCACGCGCTTTTGCCTGTTATTAATGGCAACAATATCAATTTCGTTTTTATTGCCTTTTTCCCAATAAGTGCCGATATCGGAGAAATCACCTTCGATGCTGATTTTTTGAAGAAAATATTTTTCGAGAATTTTGCCGCTATAGGTGCTGTAATCCTGAAGCACAAGGGTTTTAAGATAATCGAGATTGCCGATTTCAATCGTGCTGCGATATTTATAAATAAACCGAAACCAAAAATTCAGGAAGTTGTCGTTGATCTGATATTTTATCGAACGACTGAGCGGCTTTGCCATGAAGGGTTTCACTTTCCGGATAATCCCAAAGTCGCTTTCAAGACGTTCAAGAAAGCCGCCGGTCTGCATTTCCAGAATGGATTCAATCTCAACTCTCGATGTTTTTGAAGAAGCAATCAGCGATAAAATGGAAAAATAGTTGCCGTAATCCTTTCCAAACTCATCTATTAAAACGTTTTTTCCTTCATCGAGAAACAGCGAGTTCTGACTGAATATTTCATTCAGCATCGACCGCAATGTAAATGCCCTGGCCTCTACCAGCAACTCGACATATTTGGCCACACCGCCTGTAATGGTATAAAATGCCAGCAAATCATCCGGGGTGTACTTTGGACGATACTCTGAAAGAATACTTTTCAGCGTATTTACATCAAATTCTTTGAGATGAATGCGCTGGGTAGCACGTCCAAACAGTGGTTCCTCCGATTGCTCAAAAATCCGGCTCATGAGTGAATATACAGAACCACAGAGTACGAGATTTATCTTACTATTGCCTTTTTGAGCATCCCAAATGTTTTGCATATCGCTGTAAACAGATGGATTCACATTGTAAAATTCCTGAAACTCATCGATGATCAATGTAAAATGCCTTTTTTGCGACAGTTCCATCAGGTATCCGAATATATCCCTGAAACTTTTCATGGAGCCGAATATCTGGACATCCAGTTTTGACTTAATCTCGCCAAGAAACTCTTCACACAACAAGGCTTCGTTTTTTTTGGCAACAAAAAAATACAAAGTAAGTTTATCGGAATAAGCTTTTTTGAGCAAAGCGGTTTTCCCGATCCGACGCCGGCCTACAACAAAGGTCATTTGTGCCGATCGTTTTGCCCGCTCTCTGATTCTATTAAGAAGGGTAATCTCTTTTTCCCTGTTGTAAAAATTCATAAGCACACTGTTTTAGTAATTTGCATTACGGTAACGAAGGTTACGATAATACAAATATACACCATTTTCTAAATCAATGCAACAATCAGTTACTTTTGGTTCACACAATTATCTCCCCTACCGTGCCGGGATCTCCCGGAAAACCTTCGTCGCTTCTCCACTCTTTCTTCCGCGAATTTTACGAATTTCCGCCAAGATTTTAATTCACCTCAGCAGGTCTTATTGACGCTAATGC
>CAZJOL010000028.1:0-11797 GCA_964547605.1 uncultured Bacteroidaceae bacterium
CAATCAGATATACTTTGACATTACTTTAAGTTGACGCGTATGCCTACGAGGGTTTATTAAATCCATCCAACGCCTTCAGACGCGCAAGCACCGGCGGGTGGCTGTAATTCATAAAAACATAATACGGATGTGGTGTCGGATTGCTCAGATTATCAACCGAAAGTTTAATCAATGCATCGGCCAGCGCAGGTGTGTGCGTATGTTCCCATGCAAAGCGGTCGGCCGCATATTCGTGCCTGCGCGAAATCACATTGGATGCAATTCCCATGATGGTCGAAACAGGACTGAATAATAAGGCGAAAACAAGCAGCGATGCGTGCAGCGACGGCTCCATTCCAAGCGCGCCGGCAAACTCCGGTTTGGAAAGAAACAGATTGAGCAGATACATGATTCCCAGATTCAGTGCGGTGCTCATGAAAAACCCGGTTGTTACGTGCTTCATTTTGAAGTGTCCTATTTCATGTGCAAGGACAGCAACAATTTCTTCGGTCGTATGTTTTTCAATCAGTGTGTCATACAGCACAATGCGTTTCTTGGGGCCGATTCCCGTGAAATAGGCATTCGATTTTGTGGAACGCTTGCTGCCGTTGATCACATAAATATTTTTCAGATTGAACCCATTCGTTTTTGCAAATAGTTCAATGGCATCGCGCAGTTCACCGGCTTCAAGCGGAGTCTGCTTATTGAACAACGGTACAATGATATTGCTGTAGAACATGGTCATCAGCAGCGAAAACAATGTGAGCACACCCCAGGCCAGCAGCCAGAAATAATCGGGTATTGAAAAATAAATTTCTGCCAGCAGCCAGAAAATGCCACCACCTAAAACCGCCGACATTATCCATGATTTAATCTTGTCGCCGATGAAAATGGCCGGCGTTGATTTATTGAATCCGTATTTCTGCTCTATGGTAAAAACGGAGTACCACTGAAAAGGAATTGTCAGAACATCTGAACCAAATAAAATGATCCCGAAAAATAAGATGGAGTGCCCGATCAGATGATTCCAGATTGCTGCAGCCAGCTGGTCAATCCAGTTAAAGCCGCCGGCGAAAAGCATTGCAAGAATGATTGCCAGCTGAAAAAATGAAACGATGTGTGAAAGCCGGCTGCGGTCAATCGAATAATTGCGGGCTTTCAGAAATTTGTCCTGCGTAAAGACAGAAGCGATTCTTTCGGGAACGGTCTGCGGCCAGTTGCGCGAATTCAGCACCGAAAGCCATGTGTCGATGATGCTGTCGAACAAAAGGATGGCAATGATCAGCGCGAAAATCAGATTTTCCATATTGAGCCGATCAGGAAGGATAGTTGGTGGTATCGCGTGCCTCTTCCATTTTAACTCCTTTGGGCACCTCGAATTTTTCTGCCGGAATTTCTACATCCGTTTTCAGCTGCAATGCTTCCATTGTAACTTCGATGCCCGAAACGGAAGAAACTGATTTCAGCGGAATCCCTTCCCAGATCCAGACTTTCATGTCAACTTCCTGCCCGTTTACATTCTCTTTCTGACTGTAGATTTTGCACTCCCTGCCCAGAAAATTCTCTTTTCCTTCAAAGACAATGTTATGCAATTTCATGTCTGCGTCAGTCAATGTTCTGTAATTATAACTTTCCGAAGATGAATCTTCTTCCATCGTCATCCATGAACCGGTTTTTGAAATCATATCAATGTTGTAAACCAGTGAATCCTTAACAATATTCAGCTGATGAACGCGCTGCCCAAGCACTGAAGATTCGATTTCACTCATCGTTTTACGGCCAAAATCATCGTACCACATGGTAATTTCCTGCGTTATCCCCATTGTGGATGATGTATAAACAATAACGCCCGTTTTATAGCCAAACTGGTCGGAATCGGATGGCGCCACAGCAGGGATTTCCTTGAGGGAATCAAGCATGGATGCCACTTTCTCCTGGTCGAGCTTATTGCCGCATGAAACAAAAAAGAACAAAGAAACAATTGAAAGGATGAAGAGATTTTTCATATTCGGAGTTGATTAAAGGCGGTATCTTGTGTGCAGGGAAACAAATGAGAAAATATCGTGCGCAAAGACTTTGAAATCGGTGTCGAGTTCGTCGTAATACTTCACCAGATATTCAACGGTTTCAGGAAGTGCGTTTTCAAAATGGGTTCTTTTAGTCACACCGATAAAAACATCATTCAAACCATCGAAAGTCTCGTACAAACCAAACCAGTTGTCCTGCAATAACTTTCTCGTAACTTTCTGACTCTTTGGCGGAAGCGTATCAATTCTGTCAGACAAAAGAGCGTAAAAAGAATTGATTTTTTTTATCATCGGGGTCTTTACAAACTGCTTCCAGTTCTTGATCAGAAAATGGTCGTACAGAATATCAACGGCAACAGATGCATATCTGGCATGAGATGGTTTCAGCAATGCAACACTATGACGTACAGCAGGATGCATGTCACTATAGGCATCGATTGCACGGTGAAGTAACACCCCTTTCAATACCGGATTCGGAAGCTCATTCACGATTTTTGTTCCCCTGATATGATCAGCAATGTAATTCCCGATAATAATATCCGGATTATCACCACTCAAAACCAGATGAAACAGGTAATTCATGATGTAAAAATAATTCAAAAATGTTTTCCTGCGCCAAAAGAAAAAAATTAATTATTTTCGTTGCAGAATAAAAAGAAAAGCAAAATATGCAAAAACAATTGTTATTAGGCGATGAAGCCATTGCGGTAGGAGCCATTGATGCGGGTATTTCGGGCATTTATGCCTACCCCGGTACTCCCTCCACCGAAATCACAGAATATGTGCACGCGAGTAAAGAGGCAAAACAGAAAGGAATTCTGGCCACATGGGGAGCCAATGAGAAAACCGCCATGGAAGCCGCTCTCGGAATGTCATATGCCGGCAAACGCACCATGGTCTGCATGAAGCACGTCGGACTTAATGTAGCGGCCGACCCTTTCATGAATTCAGCCATCACCGGTGCCAACGGAGGCATTATTGTGGTAGCTGCCGATGATCCTTCCATGCATTCTTCGCAAAACGAGCAGGACAGCCGTATTTACGGGAAATTCGCACTCGTTCCGATTCTGGAGCCTTCAAACCAGCAGGAAGCTTATGACATGGTTCATTATGGTTTCGAATTAAGCGAAAAGTACAAAGTTCCTGTACTGATGCGCATTACGACGCGCCTGGCGCACAGCCGTGCCGGTGTAGCCCGTATCGAAGGCCGCAAACAGAATGAAATATCACTTCCTTCCGATTTGCGTCAGTTTGTATTGCTGCCGGCCATTGCCCGCAAAAGATACAACATGCTTCTGGGCAATCAGACCGGATTTCGCAGCGAAAGCGCTTCATCAGGCTTCAATCAGCTGATTGACGGACCTGACAAATCAATGGGCGTTATTGCCTGCGGTATTGCCTACAACTACCTGATGGAAAACTTCCCGCAGGGATGTCCTTTCCCGGTATTGAAAATAGGTCAGTATCCATTGCCGGTCAATTTGGTTGAAAACCTGGCAGACACGACTGAACAAATCATGGTGCTCGAAGACGGATACCCAATGGTTGAAGAACTACTTGCGGGCTTGCTCCATCGTGGGATCAAGGTTTCAGGCCGTTTCGATGAGCGGATTCCGCGCACCGGAGAGCTGAATCCAAACATCATCGCCCGCGCCTTTGGCATGGCCGATACTCACGGACTTCCCTCTCCTGAATTAGTGGTAGGCCGCCCGCCTTCAATGTGCGTTGGTTGCCCGCATATCGACAGCTACAACGCCATGAATGAAGCCCTGCGCGATTATTCAAAAGGCCGCGTTTTCAGCGATATCGGATGCTATACCCTTGGCGCTCTTCCGCCATTCGAAGCCATCAACAGCTGTGTTGATATGGGCGCTTCCATCACCATGGCCAGAGGCGCTGCCGATGCAGGTCTCGTTCCTGCTGTTGCAGTAATCGGCGATTCTACTTTCTGTCACAGCGGAATGACCGGTCTGCTTGATGCAGTCATTGCCAAATCACCCATTACCGTTGTTATTCTGGACAATTCGACAACCGGTATGACCGGAGGTCAGGATTCAGCTGCCTTTGGCAGAGTGAAAGACATAGTAACCGGCCTTGGCGTTGAGCCTAAGCATATCCGTATTCTGAAGCCACTGAAGAAAAACCATGAGGAAAATACGCAGGTCTTCAAAGAAGAACTGGCATACAACGGTGTTTCAGTGATTATTCCAACCAGAGAATGTATTCAGACACTGAATCGCAGGATGCGCGAAAAATTCAAGAATAAAGCAAACTAATCCGAAAAAACAATGAAAAGAGACATCATATTATCAGGCGTTGGCGGACAGGGAATTCTTTCCATTGCTGCCACTATTGGTCTTGCCGCAGTCGATAAGGGCTGGTATCTTAAACAGGCAGAAGTTCACGGAATGAGCCAACGAGGCGGCGATGTGCAAAGCCACCTCCGTATCTCGGAAGATGTTGTGTATTCAGATCTCATTCCAATGGGTCAGGCTGATATGATTTTATCCGTTGAGCCAATGGAATCACTGCGCTATCTGCCATTTCTTCACAAAGACGGCTGGCTGATTACCAATTCCAAATCGTTTGTAAACATTGGAAATTATCCGGAAATAGAAAAGGTGTACGCCGAAATCAAGAAAATCAAAAACCATATTCTGATTGATGCAGACGAAATCGCTGCCAGCCTGAATGCACCAAAATCGGCCAATATGGTCATGCTCGGTGCAGCTTTCGCATTTCTTGGAATTGAAAAAGTGTATTTTGAAAATGCCATCAGAAATCTGTTTGGCCGTAAAGGAGAAGAAGTTGTTGTCATTAACAATGACGCCTTTAATGCCGGAGTGGAATTTGCCCAACAGTATATCAAAAAGTAATTTCCAAAACTTTTCAATCTTTTTTTTCATCAAGGCACGCCTTCGGGCGTGCTTTTTTATTTATTGATTTTCAGATATATATCCGACAACAAACGATTACAAACATTTATAGTCGAAAGTAAGTACTTATTAACCGACTCGGCCGAAAAGGTCACCGTTACTTTGCACCGTCGGAAGTCAATCAATCCGGCTGACTCAAAAAAACTTTTAAACAACTAAAAACTAACACGTATGAAAAAGAACAACGAAAAAAAGATGATTGAAATGAACGAAGAACTCGAAAACATCGAACTCGTGCAGGAAAATGACAAAGAAACAGCCACGACTTCTCAGCGCGAAATGAATGTGGTTGAGCTGTGCGGTTATGTAGGATTTGATCCGGAGGTGCAGGACTTTGCAAGCGGCAAAAAGAAAATCCGTTTCAAACTTGCCACACACCGCACCCTCCGCACCGACGGCGATGGCGAAGGCCAGACGGTGACCAACTGGTTTCCGGTGGTGGTTTGGAACAAAACAGCTGATGAAGCTTTGGCCTGGCTGCGCAAAGGGAACAAAGTGAAAATCAAAGGTTACCTGAACTACCGTACCTGGGAAGACAAAGACGGTAACAAGCGCAACATGTATGAAACCGTAGCAACGGAGCTGTTTGCCATTCCTGCATAATTGCTTGCTTTAATTGGGTTTAAGCGCTGTTCCGTAAAAGGGGCGGCGCTTTTTTAAACCATAAAAATGCTTAAAAAAACTATTTATGAAAAAAGAAGAAATCACAGAACTCTTCAATAAATTTGAAAATGCCTGTTATGTATATCAGGATATTGAGTGCTGGAGCGCCAGAGAGCTTATGGAAATACTCGGATATACTAAATGGCAAAACTTCGAAAAGATAATTGATAAGGCAATTCAATCTCTGGAAAACGCGGGTGAGACTGCCATAGACCATTTTACTGACGTCAGTAATATGGTCCAAATCGGCTCTGGGGGCGTAAGAGAGCTTTCAGATATTGCGCTAACCCGCTATGCATGCTATGTTGTGGCGCAGAATGGTGATCCCAATAAACCCGAAATAGCATTCGCACAAACCTATTTCGCTGTTCAAACAAGAAAGCAGGAATTGGTTGAACAACGATTATTAGATTTAGCCAGGGTTAATGCAAGAGCAAAATTGACAAAGTCGGAAAAGAAGCTTTCCGAAATTCTTTTCAGTAAAGGAATAGATGAAAAAGGGTTTGCTCATATCCGTTCTCAGGGTGACAAAGCCCTGTTTGGTGGGAAGGCTACTCTTGAAATGAAGAAGAAGCTTCTTGTGCCTGATTCCAGGCCTATGGCAGACTTTTTACCAACCTTGCTGATCAAAGCAAAAGATTTTGCAACAGAACTCACCAGTCACAACGTTGTAGAGAAAGACCTGGAGGAATGCAGCGCTATCACTGAAGAACACATCACCAACAACACATCTGTCAGAAAAATCCTGCTGAAACGTGGCGTAAAGCCTGAGAATTTGCCTCCGGGAGAGGATATAAAAAAAGTCCAGCGACGACTTGACACTGAAACAAAAAAAGTCTGCGCCAATACGAAAAAAATTAAACCTTGAAAAAAATAATCAGCTCTTATTTCAAAAGGCCTTTCCGGAACAGGAAGGGCTTTTTTATATATGATCATTTGAACTCCCCGCTTCAGACTCCGCTTTGAGTACTCTTGTCAACTCTTTTTGAATCCTTGACTTCTGCGATGAATAGATCAATCCGGCAATTAAAGACAACAGTGAAAACGTAATAAAAATATCCTGAATATTGAAAGAATTGGCCAATGTGCCAATGAGAATGGCTCCCAACGGGGTAACTGTCATGAACGACATTCCATAAAACGAAATCACCCTGCCGGTCATATCGGGCCTGGCAATTGTTTGCAGCAAGGTGTTGACCGAAACATACTGAGCGATCATTGCCCAACCGCAGATGACTAGTAAGGCCATACTGATTGCTGTAATGGTAGAGCTTGAAAAAAGTGCCAGTGCACCTGAAAACAAAAATGCAGCTATCATTATGTAACCCGGAAAATTTCTGAGTGACTTTCTCGATGCAAGAAAAAATGCCCCCAGCAACGCTCCTGCACCATAAGAACCAGTCAAAACGCCATAAAGACTACTATCGCCATTGAGCACATCTTTTGCAAATACCGGTAAAAAACTTTGAAACGGAAGTATGAAAAAACCGGTCGAGATTACCAGTATCAGCATGTACCTGATGGGAGCAAAACCAAACGAATATTTAATTCCATCTTTTAAATCCTCTATAATTGTATTCGTATTATTTTCCTTTGAAGTAAATCCAACTCTCACTGCATATAATGACGCAATAACCGCTGTAAAACTGATTGCATTTATGGCAAAACACCATCCTTCTCCGATAACCGCAATGAGAATTCCGCCAATCATAGGACCGACAAATCTTGCAGTGTTGAAAAGCATTGAATTCAATGCAATGGCATTCGACATCTGTGATGAATCATCCACCAGGTCGCGGATGAAAGCATGCCGGAATGGAGTGTCAATAGAATTGACGACACCCGAAAGCACTGCCAGTGCGATTATATGCCACACTTCAATTAAATCCGAAAGAACAAGTATCGCCAGTGTCAGCGACAAAAGCATGGCTGCATACTGAGTAAATAAAATCACCTTGCGCCTGTTCATGCGATCGGCATAAACACCTGCAATAGGTGTTACAATCAGAGACGGTATCTGGCCGGCAAAAGTCACAATCCCCAGCATAAAAGCACTGTCTGTCAACCTATATACCAGCCAGCCGGTTGCAACTATCTGAATCCAGGTGCCAAGCACCGAAAACAGCATTCCCGACAGATATATGGCATAATTCCTCGACCGCAGCGCACGAAAAGTAAACGTTGCCCTGAACAGATAATTCTTTATTTCGGACCAGGGGAGGATCATGCCGCAAAAGTAATAAAGTTGAAAGTAAGGACGGTTGAATTAATTCAAAATCATTTTATACCAAAATGAAAAGTATAACAGTTTGATTTCATTGGATGACTCCGAAGGAGTCACATGTCTGTAGAAATACATCTGAAAAATCAACGACTCCGGAGGAGTCGAATGTTTTGAAGCCAATTGATGATGCGATGCCTTTTACATTCGACCTCTCTGAGGTCGTAGCTGGTATGTGCATTTTTCTACAGACATGCGATGCCTCTGGCATCGGCCATCAATCTGAACTTAAACACAACGACCCAATGTATATTTGACAATGGTATTATTGCATTGCCCCACGCGCTTTCAGAATCCATTTTGCTTCGTCGAGCGGACTGATTCCTTTGTATGGTCTGATCATGCCAAGCTCATCATCGCAGGGACGATAACCGGAAAACTGTGTTGATATAGTAGCCTTCCCGCCGCTCCTCGAGCTGAGTTTTACTGAATAATCGTGCGATGTTGCCACTGGCAGAAATCCTGAAAGAATAAATTTTCCATTATCCATTTCAGGATATTCAAACGTGCCACGCATTTTTGTGATGTCCGATGTAATCGCACCCAGAAGTTCTTCCGTTGCTTTGATTCTGAAAGAAACAAAAGGCTCCAGCAAAGTCGTTCCGGCATTCACCAATCCGTTCATGATGCCCATGGGTGTTGCAATAACAAAATCGCCGGGGCGCGAATGCACCTCGTGGTCCTCGCCTTCAATCAGCCTGATGCGGATATCGGTCACTTCCCAGCCCTTGATGCCTTGCTTCAGTGCGGCCGGAATGGTTTGTTCCACTTCGTTCTGATATTTCTGCGCCACATCATCCACGCGCAAATCACTTTGGTAAACAACGCCGCTTCCTAACTCTCCGGGCTCGATACGGAATTTCAGAATGGCCCAGCAGGGCTTGGGCATCCAGTAGCGGACAAATCCTTCTGCAACGGATGAAGGCGTTTCTTTATAGATAATCGTTGGCTGTTCAAATGTTGCGACAATACCGAAACGATCGAGCAGAATGCGCTCCAGCACTTCCATCTGAATCCAGCCCATCACACTGATATTCATTTCTTTTTCGTCGCGCAGCCATTCAAAATTCAATGAGGGATCTTCGCTGTAAAGCTGTTGTAATGCGGCCGCCAGCGTACTGTAATCTTTTTCATTCACCGCCTTTACACGCACAGTCAGCAATGGCATTTGCAGCGGCTTGAAATCAGATATATCCGAAACGCTCTCTCCGAGCCAGTCTCCAACCGACGCTTCTGAAAATCCGCACACGCCGGCAATGTCCCCCGCAACAACCTGCTGCAAATCTTCGAAGCGCGAACCACTCATGCGCCGCAGCTGGACTACTTTTTCATCAACAGACTGCGTGGCGTTGCGGATCAGCTCGCGATTGCTTATGCTTCCTCCAAACAATCGCACATGTGCCACTTTGCCCATGGTTTTATCGTAGCTGATGCCGAATACACGTGCACGCAAAACACCGGCTGCATCACCATCCGGTGCCGGAAGATATTTTATCATGGCGTCAAGCAACTGTTCCACACCCAGATTCAAACGGGCGGAACCAAACAGCATGGGGAAAATCTCACAGCGTGAAACCATGTTTGCAAGCTGCTTTTCAAGTATTTCAAAATCAGGTGTCGCACCTTCGAGGTATGCATCCATCAGTTTTTCATTGCCGGCAACAATAGTCTCTGCAATGTTTTCCGCAATATTGTCTTTTGAAAATAAATCAGTAATAACAACATCTGTATTTGCAATATGTTCGGCCGACTGCAAGCAAAGCGGCTCCAAATGCCATTCTTTGCGGATGTCAATCAATACATTTTCTATGTCGGCGCCCATGCGGTCCAGTTTGTTCACAAATAAAACTACCGGAATGTTGCGCGCACGCAATGCATTCCACAATGTACCTGTATGTGCCTGAATGCCTTCGGCAGCAGAGATGACGAGCACGGCGCCATCAACAGCTGTCAGAATGCGCTCAACATCGGCCGAGAAATCAACGTGGCCGGGCGTATCAACCAGATTTATTCTGACATCTTTCCACGAAAAAGTAGTATGAGCCGAACGGACCGATATGCCTCTCTCCCGCTCTACTGCAAGAAAATCGGTATGTGTTGTGCCATCATCCACGCTGCCGGGATTTTTGATGGCACCGCTGTGAAAGAGCATCAACTCTGTAATGCTGGTCTTTCCTGCATCGGCGTGTGCCAGAATGGCTATATTCCTGATGTTCTCTGTCATCGTTTCGTTTTTTGTGTGGTTAATGCCGGATTGTTTAAATACTTTTCTCCAAAATACTGCATACGGAACCACAGTTCAAATGCGGGATCCAGAAAAACATGTCTGCCGTTTTCCAGATCAATGATGTCGCTTTCAATTAGAATGGTCCGGTTTTTCTGAACATTGCGCGGAGTGCCGAGCCGGTATTTCTGCATCACCGCGGCACTGGTCATTTGTGTTTCGTTGCAGACAACAGCTTTGAGGAAATTCAGCTGCGTAACACTGATGGATTCAACTTCCTTTTGATACAACGGCGAATTGGCGTTTATGAGTTCTGTCAATGCGGCTGACAATTCCTCAATACCGGCCGATTTCTCCGTTTTCTGCCAGGTGTAATGCGCCAGCTGCTGCACATACCAGGAATGATCATTCATTAAAACCGGAATTTTTTCAGCGATCTCTGTACGAATTGTTTTTCCTGATTTTTTGAATCCATTCACAATAAAAGTGACCCAGTTTTCAGTCGGAATTTTATTCAGCAGCATAATGTCGCCAAAGCGATAGAACGGTTTTGATGAATTATTGAATATTTCAGTCATCATGTGACGCTTGCTCCCGTACAGACAATAAGTCACGTTTTTCTGCCGCTGCCAGACCGACCTCATTTTTTTCTCAAAGCTTGCAAAGCCCGCAAATGAAGCCAGATTCTGAAATTCATCCAGACAAATGATGCATTGTTTTCCTTGCTTTGCTGCAATCCGTTCAGGCAAATTCAGCACCTCGTCAGGGTATTTGTTCAGTTCGGTCCAGTTAAAACCAATTCTGAAATCAGTGTGCGGATCAACCCCAATGGTTATCTGAGGAATCAAACGTGAAAAGAAATCTTTGGCTGCTTTAACCCAGTCCTGCCAATTTGTGGAAGAAGCCATGATGACTTCCCGCGCAAATAATTCAAGAAAATCTTCGGCTGAAGAAACCGAAAACAAATCAATCTGTACTGCAATTGTATTCCTGTTTTTTGTTTTAATATCATGCAGCACCTTCTCTACCAGACTGGATTTGCCCCAGCGCCGCGGAGAAATAATGGATGTGTTGACGCCTTCTGTCAGATTGCTGTACAGCTTGGCAGCATCCTTTTCACGGTCGGTAAAAGATTGTGTACTGACCGTTGTACCATAAATAAAAGGTGTGCTTTTCATGGATTTCATTTTTTACTAAATAGTATTATACTGTTTGGTATAATACACAAAGGTATAAAATATTTTGAATTCGTATGATGCAGGTAATGGTTATCGGTTAATGGTTATTGGTTATCGAATGGGTTTTACTTCTCACTTCCTTGCCTGCCTGACTGCCTGATGCAGTTAAACCGGCAGACAGGTTCCTTGTTCATGATTCGATAGAGGGTATTGGTTATCGGGTAATTGGTTAATGGTTATCAGGGAGTTATAAGTCCGCCGCGGCGGATTCGTATTTCGTATCTCATATTTCATATCTCACATTTCTTATCTCGTATTTCGTGTTTCATCTCTCGCATTTCAAACGTATCTCATATTTCCACATGCGCCGAACCTGTCACGTTTCAAGTGAGCGCCACATCCGTTCGTATTTCATATTTCGTATTTCATATTTCGTATTTCGTATTTTGTATTTCGTATTTTGTATTTTGTATTTCGTATTTTTCACCCCTTCACACTTCCTTATTCCT
>CAZJOL010000028.1:11897-13331 GCA_964547605.1 uncultured Bacteroidaceae bacterium
TTGTTCATTATTCTTATTATCTTTGCATCAAATTACAAGGCATGTCCAACTGGATTTTGATTTTCATTGTGCAACTCAACCGCACCGGCCTTTTCGCCTGAGGCCTTTCCCATCATTCCGATTAGTCTGAATTTTTTTGCACCGGGGTATCCCGATGTAACCGTTTGTTTTAAAAATCAAGAAAATGAAAAAAAATATTCTTCTCATTAAAAATGAAATTCGCTTTGCTGATCTCGAGCCCATTATGCTTGGTCAGGTACAGGTTGAACTTTCGCCTGCAGCCTTGAAAAAAATCAATACCTGCCGTCAATATCTGAATCAAAAAATCGAAAAATCTGATGCGCCTATATACGGCATCAATACAGGATTTGGCTCGTTATGCAATACCAGCATCAGCAAAAAAGACCTTTCGAAACTGCAGGAAAACCTCGTGGTATCGCACGCCTGTGGCATGGGCTACGAAGTCCGGCCCGAAATCGTACGCCTCATGATGGTGCTCAAAATTCAGGCATTGTCACTCGGACATTCAGGTGTACAAACCGACACAGTGCAATTGTTAGCTGAGATGTACAACAACGACATTCTTCCGATTGTGTACGAACAGGGCTCACTGGGCGCATCTGGCGATCTCGCACCGCTGGCTCATATGTGTCTGCCGCTGATTGGCACAGGCGATGTGGATTTTCAGGGAAAACGCATTACGGCAAAACAAGCATTCAAAAACGTCGGGTTAAAAACCGTTCAGCTTCAGTCAAAAGAAGGTCTGGCGCTGCTCAACGGCACCCAGTTCATGTCGGCACACGGCGCATATGCGCTTGTGATGAGCAAAAACCTGATGCAATGGGCCAACCACACTGCAGCCCTTTCACTCGAAGCCTTCGACGGCCGCACCGATCCTTTCCATCCGATGATTCAGGCCGTACGTCCTCATCCGGGACAAATGCATGTGGCCAACGCCATCAACAAAATTCTGAAGGGAAGTAAAATTGCTGCGCGCAAAAAAGAACAGGTACAGGATCCCTATTCATTCCGCTGCGTTCCACAGGTGCACGGCGCCACATGGGATACCATTCAATATGTCAGCGAGGTTTTCAAACGCGAAGTAAACAGCGTAACAGACAATCCAACCGTGTTTCCCGAAACCGACCTGATTATTTCGGCCGGAAACTTTCACGGGCAGCCGCTGGCACTGGCCTTCGACTTTCTCGGCATTGCCATGTCGGAACTGGCCAACATCAGCGAACGCAGGATTTATCAGCTCATCAACGGCAAACACGGACTTCCGAATTACCTCGTCGCCAATCCTGGACTGAACAGCGGTTTTATGATTCCGCAATACTCGGCAGCTTCGATTGTGAGCCAGAACAAACAACTGGCAACACCCGCCAGTGTCGACAGCATTGAATCGAGCCAGGGACAGGAAGATCACGTGAG
>CAZJOL010000028.1:13431-18168 GCA_964547605.1 uncultured Bacteroidaceae bacterium
TTATAAACTGAAAGCGGAATAGGGAACACTGCACGATTTTAGAATATCGAACGGTGATTTTTAATTTTTGATCGGATTTGTGACATTTATCTCAATTTGATCGGATGGGCGAAGTGAAATACCTTGCTCCATTGATGTGAGGTATAAGCTCTCAATTAGCTGCCTGAAAGTATGACTGCGCATTGATGATGAATTTCAATTTTTTTGAAGTCAACCTCGTAGTTGAAAAATTTCACTATTTTTATTGTTGGAAATGTTTTGTCAATTCCAATTAATCAAGGTTGTGAAAGAGACTTTTATAATAAAAAATTGTGTGGCTTGGCTGGTGCTTTGTCTGAATTTGTTTTGGATGACAACAACAGTACAAGGTCAAAACATTCTGATTCCGGGCGCTGGCATCAAAAACGATAGTATACGGGTGAATAAGTCAAGCATCCATCAGGCTATTTCTACATATGGAAATGATTTTGAAATAGAATATAAAAACTATGCAACAATATACCATTATCCAAAATCGGGAATTTCATATAGAGTATTACCTTACGACAAAAACAAAATAATCAGAGAAATTTTTTTCACATCACCGTTTGTGGCATTAACTGAAAACGGAATCGCAATTTTGGGAGCTCGCGGATCATTCATTGACAGCCTCTTTAATTGTGAAATTTCATATTATGACAACTATTGCGAATTAGTTCCCGTCCCAGGTATAAAATATATTTGCATCTCTGATAAAAAGAATATCCTTAAAACATCAAATGTGTCATCAATAGTAATTTACAGTACTGATAGCCTTGAAAAATATCCTCCTGCAAATTACATATATGACACTCTCACAGAAATTCAGGCAGCAAAGCATCTTTTCGAAACAATGCGGGCAAACCCATATCTTCCGGAATTATCAAAATTAATGAAAGAAGGAATTGATGAGTTTTCGCCAAATGACATGAGATGTTTTTCAAGATCACTGGAGCTAAATATTCAGCAAAGCGATTATGATTTCGATATCGGGAAAACAGGTTTCAATATGATGGTTTTATCGCGCAATGACACAGCTTTCTACATCAGCGTTTCGAAAAAAGATTCTGTTGTGTTTTTGTATGATAATGAACAGCTAACGAGTGATTTCATTTCCCGGCATAATGCGTTCTATACATCAAATATTGACATTGAAAATGAAATTCAGTTTCCATCAAAAATGATTGTATTTGGCTATGGATGCGGATTTGCTGGTGTTCCTCCACCCTATCTCCGCAAAATGGATGCACTTGTAAAAAACTTGAACTACAACGAAATATCAATCTGGCTTCGTTCTGCAAATCCTGAAATACAGGCATACGGCATTTATGGAATGAATGAACTGTATAAATTGGGAAAACAAATACAGAAGGCTGATCTGGAAATCATCAGACATTTGTTTGATTCATCCATTAATTTGTATGCATGCAACGGGTGTTTATACGGGGAGCCCTTATTGTTTCACAACGTGATAAAGCACCGGGATTTTAGAAAACTTTTCAGAGAATACAGAAAGTATCATTGATGTCAAAGCTGACAAAATGATTTTTCACAGGACAATAATTATTTGGTAACAAAAAGAAAAAGTTTAAAATGACTCCACTCAAAATAAAACTTCTTGCTTTCAGAGGCGCACCGGATGCGGTTTTTGAAAATGCTGACATGCAAATTCAAAAACTGATTGCATCAGAAAATTATGTTGTGGTTGATGAAAAGCCGGATGTATTGTATTTTCTTTCCGGCGGATCGGAAATGCCAGCCACCGAAGTCGTGACACCGGGCCGGTTTTACATACTGATCGGATCAAGACACAATAACGCCTGGGCATCGGCTACCGAAGTCAAGACATGGATGAATGCCCGCGGAATTCCTTCGCTGCTGCTGGATGAGGAAGAAGCTGATACGCGTGTGGTTCTTGAAAATTTCCTGAAAGTCAGAACAGCTCTCGAAAATCTGAATGAAAAAAGAACCGGCTTAATCGGAAATGTTTCGGACTGGCTGATTTCATCAGCCATTGATGCGAAAATTCTGAAAGAAAAAACCGGAATAGAATTGATTCAGATTTCATGGGAAAAGCTGAAGCATTTTTCGGAATATGAACCATCCGCGACATTCCTGAAATCATTTGACGGACACAACTACATTGATCTGCATGATACGGCGCGCGTGTACTCCATGCTGACTGATACCATCGCTGCCAATAACCTTGATGCCATCACTGTGGAATGTTTTCCGATGGTAAAAAAAGACGGAGTGACTGCATGTCTGCCACTGGCGAAATTCAACAACGACGGCTTCCCGGCCGGCTGCGAAGGCGATATCACGGCCATCACAGGCATGATGCTGGGAAAAGAACTCACCGGAATGGTGCCGTGGATTGCCAATACCAACAAAGTGACGAATGATCTTTGCGTGTTTTCGCACTGCACCATTGCGCCTTGTCTGGTTGATAACATGCAGATCAAAACACATTTCGAAACCGGCCTGGGCACTGCTGTAGAAGGCGATTTCAAAAATGATGTCATTACCATTTTCCGCTTCGACAATACATTGAGCAAAGCATTTGTTGCCACTGCAAAAATCACCGGACGTCCCAAATCGCCCACTGCATGCCGGACACAGATTGAAGTAAAACTCTCTGAAAAAGAAGTTGAACTGCTGCGCAATTATCCACTGGGCAACCATCATCTGATCCTGCCGGGCGATTGCACTGGTCTGATTAAACTCGCCTGCACTGCAATGGGTATTGAAGTATTGTGATATACCAGATGTCACTTTTTTAGAGACTTACATGTCAAAGCCGGGCGTAGTCTATAATATATAGCCCGGGAAATATTCACCACTTCATTTTTTGTATTTTTCACAATACACTTTTAAACTATTTTTGTATTTTATATAATTCTTTTTCTTACTTTTTTTGTATTTTGTATAATACATTTTTCGCCCGTTTTTGTATTTTCTAAAACACAATTTGCTCTCGACGGCATCCCAACAGGCTTCCGGCACGAAATACCTCTGTGGCTGTTTGGGTTTTTGTATTGAGTGTTGTTATGGAAAAAACGTTCATTGAATCAATGATGAGAGATAATTGATATATTTGTGTTTCAGCTAAGAATGTTCCTGTGTTTTAAATAATAAATCTACACAATGAATAAAGACATCAGCATTGGGAAAGACAAATGGATCAAATGGATTGATTTTGATCCCCGAACTGCGTCAATATATGACATTGATCCAATGATAGAGCCTATAACCGGATTTTTAGAGCTGTTCGAGACTGAATGCGTGGCGGAATGCTGTGGTATTGATGCCTTTGCGTTTTGGCCAGAAGACATTCAAATAGTCAAAAAAGATTTTAACTGTGAGGATTTATTAATCAAATTTCAGGAAATTAAAAACCAACTGATGCTTATAAAATCTGATGTGGTTAGAAGTAGCTTCTTAAATCAGTTATTTCGTAAAGAAGTGTTTATGAAATTGATAGAACACTTAATGGCAGAAATTAAAACAACACCCAATCCAAAAGAAAAACAAACCCATTAACGTTCATCAAGCATTTCATAATTGTTGAAAATCAGTCGAAAATAAAATTATTAAATGTCTAAGAAATTGCCTGCCAAAACGGAACCTGTTTATAATCTCATCTACACAGTGCGGGGTGTTCAGGTGATGCTTGACGAAGATCTTGCAATGGTATATAAAGTTGACCTGAAGCGTTTAAATGAACAGGTGAAAAGAAATTCCGACCGCTTCCCGACTGCTTTTCGCTTTCAGCTTACAAAGGAAGAATGGGAAATTTTAAGGTCGCAAATTGCGACCTTAGAAACCGGACCGAAAAATATAAAGTCGCAAAATGCGACCTTAGACGATGATGGCCGTGGGAAACACCGCAAGTATTTGCCCTATGTATTTACCGAGCAGGGCGTATCTATGCTTTCGGCAGTACTGCATAGTGAAACAGCTGTAAAGGCAAGCATTGCCATCATGAATGCATTTGTGGAAATGCGTAGATTAATGGTTGACCATGCTGCTCTGTTTCAACGTATGGACAGACTCGAACTCAGACTGAATGCCAATGACCAAAAATTCGAACAGATTTTTAAAGCGCTCGACAGTGGTAAGCCCGAACCGGTAAGCGGCATTTTTTACGACGGTCAGATATTCGATGCTCATACCTTTGTTTCGGATTTGATTCGCAAAGCGCGGAAGTCGCTGGTGCTGATTGATAATTACATTGACGATACGGTGTTTACTCTTTTTCTGAAACGTAAGACTGGCGTGAAAGTCACTTTTTATACGCGGAATATCAGCCCACAACTGAAGCTGGATGCCGAAAAGCACAAAGCCCAGCATGCACCGGTTGAGGTGAAACCCATTGCTGTTGCCCACGACCGTTTTTTGATTATTGATGATACCGAATTGTATCATATCGGTGCTTCGGTAAAGGATCTTGGTAAAAAATGGTTTGCCTTTTCCCGCATGGATACTGAAGTTGCGGATTTACTGAAACTTCTAAAGATTAGAATTAATGAGTGAATGGAAAGAATAATGATGAGTAAAAAAGTAAAACTTAAAATGACACTTAAGAAATATCACACCAATGAAATCTAACTTCAGTATTATTGACAACTACGCTTTAGAAATTGCTGGACGACATATCGACCTTCATAACAATTTTGACTTCGTTGGTTTTGAATATAATGTTGCAGACAGAGAAAT
>CAZJOL010000029.1:0-6514 GCA_964547605.1 uncultured Bacteroidaceae bacterium
CATTTTATGTTACAGTTGAATACTAAATTCTTGCATGCATAATTGCTAAAAGTGAAATATTTAATATTCCTCAATCAATCTCCACCACTGTATAACACTCATCAATATAAATCGACTGATTGCCGTGATCGCTGTAAAAAGTTGTGGTTTTGGTTTCTTCATAAGTCAAGGATTTTCTGATAATTCCCACATTGTCGCATGCAATGTGACCTGGTGGCAGAACACTATCCAGACTGCTATTGTTCCAGTTATAATGAATGGTGTCATTGCTTTTGTTTACTACACAAACCTCTGCATTGTCGCAATGAACATAATCGCATCCGGCACAAAAAGCCAGTAGAGGTGCAACAGAAAAAACAACTATGGTCTTAATTCTTTTCATTATGAAAAAATATTAAAAGTGTAATGACAATGTCGCCTATATTGAATTTCACAATACATGGAATCCCAAGGATGATTAAATTCCCACACCTCTTTCAAAAGCCATTTTCATGTATTTACTGTCTTTCACATCGCCCTTTTTCCATATTCCGGTTGCGCAGATGATTCCTTTTTCCTTCGCGCCTGTAAGACAGAATGTAAATGCCCGCAGGCTTTCGATGGCGCGCTGCATGTTCCTTTCCTCCTCGTCTGCGGCAGTAAGTATGAAATAAAATTCCTTATCAATGATCTCTATATATTGGGCATACGTGCGATCGATCAGCGTTTTCAGCTGTGCGCTCATGGTATAGAAATATACCGGCGTAGCAAGCACAATCACATCAGCACTAATCATCTTCTGCAGAATTTTTTCCATGTCGTCGTCAATAACACAGGGCTTTCCTTTCTGACAGACGTCGCATGCCTTACAGCATTTAATTTTTTTATCACACAGTGAAATTTTCTTTGCTTTGTGTCCGGCTTCCAGAGCGCCTTTCAGAAACTCATCACAAAGCAGGTCCGAGTTGCCGTTTTTACGCGGGCTCGATGAAATGATCAATACTTTTTTATTCATACAAACATCTTTCTGGTCAATGAGGTCAAGGTTAAAGTCAAAGTCAAAGTCAAAGTCAAGGTTACGGTTAAGGTTGAGGTTAAGGTTGAGGTTAAGGTTGAGGTTGAGGTCGAGACGGGAAAATTTTACTCACAACTGACCACTACAATAAATCATTCAATCACCAAAAACCTCATTGAAAGGGTTTTTCCGTCAAGTTCAAAACGAACAAAATACATTCCCGCCGGCAATTCTTCAACGCTGAACATATTATTGTCACTAAGTTTTCCGGATCTGATCAATCTTCCATCAGCAGAAAAAACATCGATTTCTTTTTTCACATTTCCATCAACTGCCAGTATACAAACCTGATCCGATGCGGGGTTCGGATAGAGCAACACTTTTTCGTCCGTCAGTATTTCTGTCATTCCTTCAACCCCCAGCACACGATAAATGGCATGCAATGCATCCACTTTTCCCCATCCCCAGCGAATATCACCGGTTTCGGAAAGATCACCGGTAATGATGTCTTCGCGGGCGGTTTCCTGCAGAATGGTTTTGATTTCAGCGGCAGTCAGTGTCGAATCTGCCTCAAGCATCAGTGCCACAACCCCCGTTACCAGTGGTCCCGACATGGATGTTCCGCTCAGGCGGACAAATTTGTATGTTCTTCCTCCAAATGAAACAGATGTTACCACGTTGCTGAATGACGTTGTTGTAAAAGATGAAACAGAAGAACAGATATTGTAACCTGGAGCACAGATTTCAGGTTTGATGGTGCCGTCCATCAGCGGACCATAGCTCGAAAAATAGGCAATATTTCCACCAAGCAATGCACCTGTAGTTGGATGATGATACTCGGAATTATGCGCTGCCACAGCGATTGCGGAATGTGCACAAGCCGGTTCACCTATACCGTAATATGGATCACCTGCCGTGTAACCCGCATAGGGAGCTGCAAAATCAGAGCCCCAGTTCCCTACCCCGTTATTCAGTTCTATCAGATTCCATGCATGCACAATGCCCGTATCGGCATGAATCTGAAGAATGATTTTATTGGCTGTATTGCGGCTTGCCACGCGGATCTGCATAAACGGACGCTGATTCATAGCGTTGGCGGAATCAGCAAGTACATTGTACAACACTGTATCGGCGCCGGCAAACAAGGTGTCATTAATATAGGTATCCAGGGTATCGGTGAGATAAAAAGGTGTTTCGGACAGCAGCGTTCCTGATGAATTCAACACCTGAATGCAGGCTTCGAAGCTGTTTCCGGGAGTTCCCCACAAGGTCAGGCACTGACCAAACATTTGCGGATAGGAATAGCTGTCAAATTTCACCTGTGTTTTCAAAGTATCTGACACTGAAGCATCGTACAAAAGATGAAAATTCGCATCACCGTTGTTGCCGGCACTTGCCACAAAAACCACTCCCAGAGCCGAAAGCGAATCAATGGCCTGACTGATCAATGAAGTACCGTCGAGATTTCCCATATAATACAATCCCCAGCTTTGGTTGATTACAAGGCGTTTCCCGGCAGTCAGTGAATACTGATACATCCAGTTGTAAGCATCAAGCACCGCTGAAGCATCGACCAGAAAAGTGGTGAATAAATAGTTGGCTTCGAAAGCCACACCCTTGTAAATAGTCCCCGCTCCGCCACCGCCCGCAATGCCGGCTACGTGACTTCCGTGATAAGCATATCCGTACACATTTGATGTGTCGCACTGAGCTGTAAGCAATTCCGTTTCGCCTTCGAATTCAGTTCCGTACAAAAAACCTGATGGGGCCGGGCCCGAAGTTTTCCACTGATCCCAGGCGGCAGCAATGCGCGTGTGCTGCATTGCGGTATCGTAAAAATTCGGATTGGTGTAATCGAATCCCCAGTCTGTAATGCCGATGAGCACACCCTTTCCGGTGAATGGCTGCGGCAGGTTGAAGCCCATATGTACACTATCTACACGCGCATCGGGCAATGCTTTATTAAGCATTGGAATCACTGGTCGGGCACATTCGGCATATTCAAGTCCTTCAATAACAAATTTGGTATTGAGAAGATCCCTGCGGATATACAGTGAAACAATATTGCCCGCCCTTGAACCCTGCAATATTCCTTCGGGAAGCGCTTCGGTGCGGTAATCGTCATTTACTTTTGCCAACATCGGAAAATAGTCCTGGCCTTTTATTGTTCGCCATGATACATTCTGTTCACTCCTGTCGGAAAGCATTTTGCTCCGAGTGACAGCATCGGTGCGTATTTGCGCTGAAACAAGCAACGGTAAAACAAGCAAAACAATTACAATTCTTTTCATGCAGGGATGTTTTTTCAAAAGTACATATTTTTAATAAACGCTATCGTCGCGTTTGCTGCAGAAATATTCCGGCAGATAACCATCGGGCTGCATTAAACAAAAAAGTCCGTCAAACGCGGGCTAATTGAATATTTTAAATCTCTCTTTATCGCGCAACCACCACCGGAATATGTTGCGTTGACTTTTCTGAACACAGGGTAACAAAATATTTTCCGGGCTCAAGCGCCGATATGTCGATGGCTTCACTGCCGCTGATGATTTTTTGCATCACTACCCTGCCCTGCAGGTCGCACATAGTAAGCAGGCCTTCACCGGCTGATTCAATATTGATAACGTTTGCAGCGGGATTGGGATAAGCTTTGAGCGAAATACTGTTTTCGTCCATACCACCAACCGTTTCAAGAGAAACCATGTCAATGGCCGCCTCGCCACCGTTGTATCCATGATATACAAAAGCCAGGGCAACTTTTTCCTCACCAATATATGATGAAAGGTCAACCGATGCAAATACCCATTCAAAGCTGTCCCAGGTGGCTGTATCAGAACTGAGTTCAGTCCACAGGGTGTCGGTAAATGTTTGTGCACTATCGGTACTTGCAAGCACTAAAAGATCGTAATTGTCATTGGGTTCAATACCCCAGTATTTCGAAAATTGAAAATAGAAGTTGAGTGAAACACTGGAAAAAGTTCTCATGTCCATGACACCGGTAATCAAATATTCATTCTGAACGCCGGAAAGTGATTCATCATACATGCAGTGAACATAGCCATTGTCCCAGGCTGGATCAAATGTGGCGGTATCCCACGTTTCCGGAGTTGGTCCCTGTTGCAGCTGCCAGTAAGCGGGAGGCATCAGAAGATCCTCGAAGTTTTCCCAAATCAGATAACCTTTGGGATTAGAGGGCACATAGATCTGAACGTGTTTTGAAGTGTTTGATTTCTCTGTATTCTGAGCCATCAGAAACGAAGAAAGCAGCAAAGCGGCAAGTAGAATGAGTTGCTTCATAAAGATAATATTTGCAATGCAAAGGTAAGTTAATTATATTTGTGATTTCATATAATTCGTAATCCGTTATATGAAATCACTTGCAGTTGCAATAGCGCAAAAATTGTATTATTATTATCCTGAGCTGACAATTCACTCTTCGCGTCAGGTTGGCGGAGGCATTATCAGCTCGGCAATGGAGTTTGACACTTCGGAAGGGAAGTTCTTTGTCAAATACAATCTGGCAAACCGCTTTCCGGGCATGTTTGAGTCTGAAAAAAAAGGACTTGAACTGCTTGCATCAGCACATACGCGGCTTATCATTCCTGAACCGATTTTATGTGATACCGACAATGGAGGAACAAGTTTTCTCCTGATGGAATTTCTTGAATCCGACATACCGGAACAAAATTTCTGGCGGAATTTCGGCTACCGGCTGGCTCTGCTGCACCGAAACACCTCGAAACAATACGGACTCAAATTCAACAATTATATTGGTTCTCTGCACCAGAGCAATAGTTTCCATCCAACCTGGACAGAATTTTATATTGAGGAAAGACTTCAGATTCAATTTGATCTGGCTGTCAGAAACGGATTGCTCAATCCTGCATTGCAGGACGAGCTCGCTGATTTCTGTAAAAAACTGCCAGATCTCATTCCAAACGAAAGACCAGCTCTTATTCACGGCGATCTATGGGCAGGCAATTACATGGCGGGCCCCGGCGGAAGAGCCGCCATTTTTGATCCGGCCTGCTATTTCGGTCACCGCGAATCGGATATTGCCATGACCATGCTTTTTGGTGGTTTCCCCAATGACTTCTATGCCAATTACAACGAGGCATTCCCGATGGAATCGGGCTGGCGTCAACGAGCCGATGTTTTTAATCTGTATCCCTTGCTTGTACACGTAAATCTCTTCGGACATTCGTATGTATCCAAAGTGATTGATATTTTACGGCGTTACACCAAATAAGATTTTACTTTTTCTTTTCCGTCATGGAAGCATTGAAGCTCTTTTCGGCAAATTGCAAGGGAGCTTTATAGCGAATCCAGGTTTTGCGGAGCATGATTCTGAACACCAGTCCCTTGATTTTATAGCTCCATAAATCCATGCTTTTTCTCGATTTGAGCCGTTTCACAACCATGTGCATCAAACGCCCTTCAGCAGCAGGGAGCAGCTTGCCATCAACAGCCAGATGACGGTTGTATACCAGCAGATCGTGAACCGGAATTTTAACAGGACAACGCTGACTGCATTTTCCGCAAAGCGTGGAGGCAAAAGACAGATGAAAATTGTTTTCGTCATCGCTACCTGTATGCGGATAAGTCACAGAGCCGATCGGACCGCTGTAAACCGAGGGCCATGCATGTCCTGATAAACGTTTAAACACAGGACACACCGACAGGCAGGCGCCACAACGGATGCACTGGAGCGATTCGCGCAATACAAGATCCTCCAGCAAAACATGCCGCTTGTTGTTCACGAGAATGACGGCCATTTCGGAAGGACCATCGAGTTCGGCGCTGCGTGCGGGTCCCGAGATAATGTGATTGTAAACGGAAAGCTTTTGTCCGGTCGCATGCGAAGCAAGCATGGGCCAGTAGAGATACAAATCTTTAATAGAAGGAATAACCTTTTCGATACCGGCAATAACAATGTGTTTGCGGGGCCAGGAAGTTACCATGGAGGCGTTTCCTTCGTTTTCGGTTATGGCCACCGATCCTGTGTCAGCAATGATGAAATTGGCTCCCGTAACACCAACCGTTGATTCGGTGAATTTTGTTCTCAGAAGCTTCCGGACAAAATCGGTAATTTCCTCAGCACTTGCATCTTTTTTCGAGCCAAAGCGGGTATTGAAAAAATCGGCAATCTGCGTTTTCGATAAATGAATGGCCGGAGCCGTTATATGCGAAGGTTTCTGCCCCATCTGCTGCACGATGAACTCACCCAGGTCGGTTTCAACAACTTCATACCCTTTTTCCTGAGCAATGCTGTTGAATCCGGTCTCCTCCCCCGTCATGGATTTTGATTTTACGACAATGCCGGGATTGTCGGGCAGAATTTCAGATAAAATGCGGGCTACATCATCCACCGAGTCGGCCCAGTATACGGTACCTCCGCTGTGGATGAACCTGTTTTCGAATTCAAGAAGATATTTGTCGAGATTGTTCAGCGCCCTCTTTCTGAGATACGAAAGTCTTTCGCGGCAACCCTCAAAATCGTTGAATTGGGTAATTCCTTCA
>CAZJOL010000029.1:6614-18021 GCA_964547605.1 uncultured Bacteroidaceae bacterium
TGCGAAATTAAAAAATAAAACGACAGATTGTCAATACTCGGTTATTTTTCTGACCCTGTTTTCGTGGCGACCACCTTCGAATTCGGTATTCATAAAAGCCTCTACAATATCGAAAGCCTCTTTCTCGCTGACAAAACGGGCAGGAATCGCAATCATATTTGCATCGTTGTGCTGACGGGCCAGCTGAGCAATTTCGACATTCCAGGCAAGCGCACAGCGCACCATTTGATGTTTGTTTGCTGCCATAATCATTCCATTGCCTGATCCGCAGATGAGTATGCCTTTTTTCACCTCACCACGCGTAATTGAAATGCAGGCTTTATGAGCAAAATCGGGATAATCGCAGCTTTCGGTCGAGTGCGTACCCATATCATTGAAATAAATACTTTTTGCAAAATGCTTGATAATGCTTTTCTTAAGTTTGTATCCTGCGTGGTCCGATGCTATTACAATCTGTTGAACTTTCATGAATTCATTGTTTACTGCAAAAATATCAACAATATTCATTCAACCTGTTAAAAGCATCAAAAATATTATAAAACAATATTTTAGCTATGAACAATGGTTATATCAAACATCGCAGCAACAGTGTATTTCAATATTAAAATCATTCATAAATAATCACTTAACCGGGTTTTCAACAAAAATGAATTGGTGTGTTAAAAAATCTGAATAAATAAATTTCATTTTGTCTTTCATTTGTATATACCCATCCGGTTATGAACTTTCCAAATAATATTTTCAGGGATTGATAACAAAAACTCACAGATATATTAACCATTGAACCGATGTTGACGATTTAAAAAATATCAACCCCGAACGAAATCAACATATTGTTGAAAACATTGACATTTACCACAAAAACAGTTATTTTTGCAGTTAATAAGAGTCATGGATTTGTTGACAAAACCTTTAAAACGACTTTTCCAAATTTTGAAAATCTGTTTTATCAACCAATTCACAGTGCTTATTATTATGATTCAATTTTTAATTTTTCTGAATGAAAAACAATATTAATAATATAAATGCGCTCCGCAGGAAAAAAAATGCGGTGATACTCGCACATTACTATCAGATTCCTGAAATACAGGACCTGGCTGATTTTGTGGGCGATAGCCTGGCATTGGCTCAGCAGGCCGAAAAGACGGATGCTGATATCATTGTATTTGCCGGTGTTCATTTCATGGCCGAGACTGCAAAAATACTGAACCCATCGAAAAAAGTACTGATACCCGATATGAATGCCGGCTGTTCCCTGGCCGACTCCTGCCCTGCCGGACCGTTTGAGGAATTCCTGAAAAATTATCCGGATCATATGGTGCTGAGTTATGTAAACTGTTCTGCTGAAGTCAAAGCATTATCCGATATTATTGTAACCTCCACCAACGCTTTGAAAATTGTTGAGCAGTTGCCGGCAGATCAGAAAATTGTTTTTGCTCCGGATAAAAACCTGGGAAATTACATAAATTCAATGACCGGCCGCAATATGGTTTTGTGGGATGGAAGCTGTCATGTACATAATCAGCTGAAAGCCGAAAATGTAATTAATCTGAAAATTCAGAATCCTGATGTACCATTGATTGCACATCCCGAATGTCAGAGTGTGATTCTCGAAATGGCTGATTTCATCGGATCTACACAGGCATTGCTGAATTTTACAAAGAGTGATTCACACAATAAATACATTGTTGCAACCGAAGGTGGCATAGTTCATCAGATGAAAAAATATTCGCCTCATAAGGAATTCATTGTTGTTCCGGCCGATAAAACCTGCAACTGCAATGATTGTGAATACATGAAACTGAACACAATCGAAAAAATTGAAGCCGTTCTGCAAAATGAAACCAACGAAATAACGTTATCTGATGATCTGATCCGCAAAGCTTTGAAACCGTTGAAGCGAATGCTTGAAATGAGCTGATATGAAAAAAGTATTTCTGTTTCTGATATTAATTTTTTCACTTGCTGTTGTGAAGGCACAGACCGACACATCGCTGGTCCCTGTAAAATACACCTATCCGAATGGTAAAATTTCATCAGAAGGATTTCTCAGAGACGGAAAACCCGATGGTTACTGGAAAGCGTATTATGAATCAGGAATATTGAAAGCAGAAGGAAACAGAAAAAATTTTACGCTTGACAGTTTGTGGAAGTTTTATTCTGAAGAAGGAATTATAACGCAGGAAATATCCTATGAAGAAGGCCTGAAAAATGGCTTCAGACGCACATTTCAGAAAGATGAAATCATTGAGGATTATTTTGTAAATGATATCAGGGAACAAACAACAAAAGTGTATTTTACTGATGGAAAACTGAAAAAGATAATTCCATTTTCTGGCGGACTTGAAAACGGGACAGCATTTGAATTTAACCGTGACAGTGTTATCATTCTGATTATGGAATACCGTAAGGGATTTCTGCTCAGCCGCGAACACATCAACCGGAAAGATCCAAATGGTCTGAAACAGGGCTTGTGGAAAGACTTTTATCCAAATGGTAAAGTGCAGCAGGAAGTTACCTATCTGAATGATAAAAGAAACGGATATTTGAAAAAATATGATTCAACCGGAACGCTGCTCAGCATTGAAAAATTTGTGAATGATGAACCTGCCTTATTTGCCGAAGAGTTGAAAGAATATGAAATACGCCGTGATTATTTTCCGGATGGAAGAGTGAAGATTGAAGGAAGTTATTTCAAAAACAAACCGGATGGAATACGTCGTGAATACGACAGTCTGGGAAATATTGTGAAGGGATATGTATTCAGTGAAGGCATTCTGATGGGAGAAGGAATTATTGATGGTGCCGGAAAAAAGCAAGGTCCCTGGAAAGAGTATTATGAAACAGGTGAATTAATGGCCTCAGGAACGTACAAAAACAACGAACGCACTGGAAACTGGACATTCTACCACAAAAACGGAAAAGTGGAGCAGAAGGGCTCTTATACGAATAAGGGCATTCCTGACGGAGAATGGAATTACTATTATGAAAGCGGAAACCTGCTGCGAAAGGAATATTACAGTGATGGAGAGCCGGAGGAGGAGTATATTGAATACAGTGACAGTGGCGAAGTGATTGTAAAAGGAATGTTTACCGAAGGTCTTGAAAGCGGAGAATGGTACTATGCCATTGGTGATGTTATTGAAACCGGAAAATACCAGGACGGTGTACAGGTTGACTGGTGGGAACAGCGGTCAAAATCAGACGAAAAACTTATTTTCAGGGGTAAATATGCCGACGGATTACCCGACGGTCGTCATTCCTGGTATTTTCCTGATGGAACAAAAAAAATGGAAGGACTGTATATCAATGGTTTACGCGAAGGAGACTGGCGCATTTTTGCTCCGGACGGAACTTTATTAATAAATATTACATACAGGAATGGAATTGAGATAAAATACGATAATATTGTTATTAAACCTGAAATTGATCCGATTACAGAAGAATAATCCGTTTGATTTAGGGTATTCCGGACAGTAAATTCGCACTAAACGGGAAGAGATGGGGAAGTTCATGGATGATGTTGCATATGACAGATTTATAGAGTATTTTAAAGAATATTCATTTCCATTTATTGTACTTGATGCACACAATATTATTTGTGATGCAAACAAGGTTTTTCTTGAAGCACTGAAATATACCGGACAGGAAATGTTCGGAAAAATGAAAATTACTGATATCACGATTTCTGCTTCACAAAAAGGTTTTGGACTTATCAAATCTTCTGAGTTTCTGAATAATAAAAAGTTTGGAATTTCAGATTTCATTGCTTTAAAACAAAAGAGCGGCAAGCTGAAGTATTTCTTTTTTCAGATCGGAACAGCAGGAAGAGGAAGAAAAATAATATTTCTTTTTGAATACTCTCATCAACTGAAAAATCTTGAAAGCCATCATACAGAGAAGACCGCAAACCGTTTTGCAGATGCATTTCCGGAAATTACTATGTTTTTCAATAATCGTTTTGTAATTACTGATGTTAATTCTACAAGCGATATTGATCTGATAGGGTTATTTAATCTGGGAGTAGGAAAAAAAATTGATGATGCAATTGCTCCGGAAGGATTGAAAAAACTAGCTGTTGACGCCCTGAAAATTTGTAAAAAGGCAGGTAAGAAGGCGGAGTTTGAGTATGAGCTGCTCATAAATGAAAAGCCTCGTCATTATCGCTTTAGGGTGTTTCCTTATGCGACTTTTATAGTGGCTTTGATTAGTGACATTACGGTTGAAAAACAGGAGTTGCAGAAACTCATCGATAGCCAGAAAGAATTGCAGGAAGTCATTGATGAAATGCCGGTTGCAGTCTTGCTTACCGATTCAAAAGGCAACATTGTTTTCCGCAACAGTCCTTTCACAATGCTGATGGGCAGGGCGGGGCTGACTGATGCCAACAATGCAAAGGAATTCATTGGTAGCAAAATGTTTGGTATTCTTACATCCGAAAGTATCGAAAGCAAATCACATTGTCTTCAGTTTGGGGCATTGTTTGTTGATATTACAAGCCGGAAGAATGACAAATCAAAGAAACAGCATTATATAATTTCGTTTGTTGATGTAACTGAAAGGGAAAAGACGAAAACGGCGCTGGAAATCAATTATAAGAAGCATAAAGTATTAGTTGAAACTTCGCCCAATGGCATTATCATTCGTGATTTCAAAAGGCTCTATTACGCAAACCCAGAAGCCTTGCGCATTCTGGGTTTTAATAAGAGCAGCGAAGTTCGCCTGGAGAAAGTACTGAAACCCGAAGACATGGCTTCCATCAATGAGCGCCTGATGACTGTGAAGAACGGTGGTGACGTTGATTATATGGAATACATGATTACTCCGGCAGATACGAAGAAACCAATTTCGATAGTAACAAAACCGATTCTGATAGATTATGAGGGTAAGCCGGCCTTTCAGATAGTTTTTCGCAACAATTCGACCGAGAAGCTTCTGATGGAAGAAAAGGTAAAAAAACAGCTGCTTGAAGACCATAACCGTAAATTAAAGTCTGAAATAGCCCGAAGGATAGAAATTGCGACTAAACTTAACAAAACTATCGATGAAAACAAGCTTTTGATAAATGAAGTACATCATCGGGTAAAAAACAACTATCAGATCATTTCAAGCATGCTGAACCGTTGTACTAAAAATATCACGGATCCCGCATCATTAAAGGCAATCAGCGGTGTAAGAAACCGGCTTGTTTCGATGGCAATTGTGAATGATTTTTATATGGATGCTGAGAATTTCAACTCTATAATGTTGGTCGAATACCTGAAGAAAATCTACCAGAATTTTACCCGTGAAAATGGCTCTGCATCTACTTTTTCTAAGATCGTATTCAGGACAAAACTGAGGGATGTTGTAGTTGATTTGAATGATGCAGTGCCTATAGGTCTGATTTTCAACGAAATATTAACAATCTTATATCAGCTTGTCGACAAATTAAGCGATAATTTTTGTAACTTTGTATCATTAAAATGGCAAAACACAAACAATTTAATGTTTACTGTCCGTTTTCATAATGATGTGGTCGAAGTGCTGAAACAGAAGTTTGATTCTTCTGCTGAAAAGGCTTCTTTGACCGATCTTCTTGAACAGGTGGAGGGATACATTGAAAACCATTTTGATAAATCAGAGATGAGATTAATTGTTAAACTGTCTAAAATAAACTAATATGAGCAAAATCAAAATTGTGATTGTCGAGGACGAAACGATTGTTGCAAAAGACATTCAGAACATCCTGACCAACATTGGCTACCAGGTTGCCGCAGTGGTTTCATCCGGAGAAAAAGCCCTGGCTGAAGTTGAAAAAAATATGCCCGGTCTTGTACTCATGGACATTATGCTTAAGGGCGATATGAGCGGGATTCAGGCTGCTGAAATCATCCGCGAGCGCTACGACATCCCGGTGGTTTTCCTGACTGCTTATGCCGATGAAACAACCATCGAGAAAGCAAAATCGGCCATTCCTTACGGCTACATTATTAAACCCTTCAAGGAAAAAGAACTCCACACCACCATCGAAATGGCGTTGAATAAGCACCAGAGCGATATGGAACTGAAAAAAGAACGTAACCTTCTTCATTCGATTGCCCTGAACAAAGATGATAAGGAAAGCATCTTCGTTCGCGCCGACTATCGTCTGAACAAGGTTAACTTCAAGGAAATCTACTTTGTTGAAGCATTGAAAGACTATGTGGTCATCAATACTGCCGACAATATTTATACTACGCACACCACGATGAAGGAAATGATGCGCATTCTTCCTGAAAAGGATTTTGTACGCGTTCATCGTTCCTATATCGTACGCCTCGACAAGATTTTCTCGATTAAATATCCTGATCTTGTAATCGAAGGTAAAATGAAGGTTATTCCGATCGGCGGACTGTATCGCAAAGAACTGTTCAGCCGTCTGAACCTGATTTAATATTATTGATTGAATGGTGAAATGCCGCTTTGGAATTCCGGAGCGGCATTTCTGTTATTAATCAGATACATTCGGCAAAAATCCTTAAGTTTGTAATGACTATTCAATTATGGAAAAAAGAAACGAAAAAAACAGCAGGGAGAGATCTCCAAAACAACATAGCGGCGACCGAAAACCCAGTCGTCCTGAAAAAAGATTTTCGAAAAGCGAAAAACCCGGTTTCGACCGTGACAAGAAAAGGGTGATTAGGGAAGATAAGGGAACCGAAAAGGATAAACCGGTACTCCATAAGAAATCAGAGCAATTTTCGGAAGAAAAACCTCAAAAGCGACGCTGGTCGGATACCCCTCGCAAACCAAGGCGTGATGCGGGTTTCGATAAACCAGAGCGCCGGTTTAAACCCTCTGAGAATTCAATAGACGAAAATCGCCGGGGAAATTCCCGGAATAATTCAGATAAAACGACGAATCGCAGCAGGGATTTCAAGCCAACCAGGTCGTTCGAAAAATCAATCAGTCGTGAGAAAAAATTTTCATCAAAAGTGGGTGGGGAAGAAACCAGACTGAATAAATATATTGCGAATAGCGGCATATGTTCGCGTCGCGAAGCCGATGTTATGATTTCAACCGGAGTGGTGAAAGTGAACGATGAGGTTATCATCACCATGGGATATAAAGTGAAACCGGGTGACAAGGTAACCGTTGACGGCCGCGAACTGAAATCGGAACGGAAAGTTTATATTCTGCTCAACAAACCAAAAGACACCATTACAACCACCGATGATCCGTCGGGCCGTAAAACAGTGATGGATTTAGTAAAGGATGCCTGCCGCGAGCGGGTGTATCCGGTTGGCCGGCTCGACCGCAATACAACGGGACTTATTCTTCTGACCAACGATGGTGACATGGCAAAGCGACTCATGCACCCTTCGCATAAAATCATCAAGGTTTACGAAGCAACACTTGATAAAAATATTTCAAGGGAAGACATGAATACCATTTCTCAGGGAGTAACCATTGAGGAGGATTTTATTCCGGTCGATGGTATTGCCTGGCCCGAGCCCGACAAAAAAAATCTGGTAGGCATCGAAATTCATAACGGAAAGTACCATGTCGTAAAACGGATTTTTGAGCAGTTTGGATATGATGTCATACGACTTGACCGCACCATGTACGGACCGCTGACGAAGAAAAACCTGCCAAGAGGAACCTGGCGTTTTCTTACGGACAGTGAAATTTCAATATTGCACAGACTTTAAAAACATATTATCATGGACATGAATTTTGATCATTTGTGGTCGGCCAATGTTGGCAAAATGAAAAAATCCATCATCAGGGAATTGCTTAAACTTACCCAGAAACCCGAAATCATTTCTTTTGCCGGTGGACTTCCGGATCCCAAACTTTTTCCGTTTCAGGACATTCAGGAATGCATGAATGCTGTTCTCGAAAAAGATGGCGGAAAGGCATTGCAGTATGGAACAACCGAAGGGGATAACCGTTTACGGGCTCAGCTGGTGAAACGCTACAATGAGAAAGAAGGCCTGAACATCACTGAAAATAATCTCCTCATCACCACTTCATCGCAGCAGGGACTCGATTTCTGCGGACGCGTTTTTGTCGATCCGGGCGATGTGGTTTTCTGCGAACTACCGTCATATCTGGGCGGATTGAATGCTTTTTCAGCCAGCGGTGCTGAGTTGTGTGGTATCGAAATGGACGAAAATGGAATGAGCCATATTAGGCTTGATGAAGCCATTCAGGAGACAATTCAGGCCGGAAAAACACCGAAATTCATTTATGTGGTTCCCGACTTTCAGAACCCGGCTGGCATGACCATGGGCGAGCAGCGGAGAAAGGAAATTCTTCAGGTTGCCTATAAATACAGACTGCCGATTATTGAAGATTCACCTTACCGCGATCTGCGTTTCGAAGGTAAAAGCCAGCCCATGTTTCAGCAGCTCGATACACAGAACCAGGTGATCACGCTGGGCACCTTTTCGAAGGTATTTTCGCCGGGTTTCAGGCTGGGGTGGGTGATAGCGCATCCTTACTGGATTGATAAATTTGTTACCATCAAGCAGGTGGCCGACTTATGCAGTTCAGCCATTTTGCAGATGACCGTTGCTGAATATTTCGAGCGTGGCTATTACGAAAAGAACCTGAAAATCATTGTCGAAAAATATCACGAGAAGCGCGATTGTATGCTCGACGCTTTAAAGAAATATATGCCGGATGGTGTCACCTGGGTGAAACCCGAAGGTGGATTGTTTCTGATGATCACCATGCCGAAGCATATCGACAGCGAACAGTTGTTTTTAAAATCCATTGAAAAGAATGTGGCGTTTGTCATCGGCCATGCGTTTTACTGCGATAATTCCGGTCATAATACGATGCGACTTAATTTTTCGTTTACATCTATGGAGGATAATGTTGAAGGTATCCGCAGATTGGCTGAAAGTATAAAAGAAATGTTGTAAATGGAAAAGATCCGACTTAAATCCTGGCAGAAAATACTGTTGTTTTCGGTGGCGGGACTGCTTGTTTTGCTGGTCGTTCTGAATGTCATTCTGAACCGGTCCGATAACAGCAAGCGCTTGCCTGTTTCAGTAAAAATGAACATCGATCTGCAACCTGTTGATTCGACAGCGCGCATTTTCAATGATGAAATTGTAAAGGGAGATTCAGTGCGTTTTGAAACCATCAGCGGCGAAGATGTGGGATGGATTTTTCAGGTGTTCAGTGTGGGGCAGGCGATCGACTATACATTGTTTATTGATTTCAGACAAACCGAGCATGTATGGAAAAAGGGCGACAGTTTAATCTTTACTGAGAATATTACAGGAATGCAAAAAAACAGCCCGCTCGGATTGATGCAGTTCAGACTTCAGTCGAAACTGAAAATGGCGGAGAATTATTTTCTCACCGACAACGTGGATTTTTCGGAATACTACCTGAGTCTGAAATGTCGCCGCTATGATTCATTGGCTTCCTTCGATGGCGTTTTTTATGCAGAGGAATATTTGCTGAACCCGGAGTTTTATCCAGATAAGCTTGTATTAACAGGAGCTTTCCGGGCAGACAGTATCAAAACAGGCAGAAGAGTTGTAAATTAGCAGTACGATGGAACAGATTCAATGGCTCGAGAATGAACTGAAACTTTTTGCCAGGAAGTATTACATGAACATTTTCTGGCAAAGACTGGCTTTATTTATTGCTGCCGTTTTTCTGCTTGTTCTGGTTTTCTCCCTGGCGGAATATTCGTTTTGGTTTGAATCCGGTACCCGTTTTTATTTATTCTGGGGACTGATCATTCTGGGTTTTGCTTCTTTTGCAATCTTTCTTTTGCAACCCCTTTTTCTTTTGTTTGGCATCAAAAAGCAGTTATCGCGACAGGAATTTGCTCTTGTTATTGGGAAGCATTTTCCGGAAGTCAATGACAGGATTCTGAATATTCTTGAGCTGAGTGAGGGAAAATATTCAACCGCCAGCGTCGATTTGATTGTGGCAAGCATAAGGCAAAAGTTGGGTGAAGTGAAGTTTTTTCATTTTTTCGAGGCCATCGATCGCCGGCGCACGCTCAGGCGAATACCTTTAATAATAGTTCCATTTCTGTTTTTACTCATCATGGGTTTCACCATGCCCGATGTATTGCTCAATCCGCTTGAAAGACTTTCTCATTACAATACCGAGTATGTCAAACCGGCGCCCTTCGATTTTGTTGTTCAGAATCAGAATATGGAGGTTGCCCAAAACAGTGACTTCACTGTAATGGTGAAACTGGAGGGATCTGAAATTCCGGAAGAGGTTTTTTTAGAAGATGGCGATCGCCGGTTGAGGATGAATCAGTCGGATAAAAATGTTTTTCAGTACACCTTTAAGTCGGTTAAAAAAGATCAGAATTTTCATTTTTTTGCCGATGGTTATAAGTCGGCTGATTATAAAGTTTCGGTATTTAAAATGCCCGCAATTGTGAGCTATTCGCTCCATATTTCGTACCCGGTATATACCGGAAAGCAGAATGAAGTGATTAATAATATCAATTCGCTGAGTGTTCCACGTGGAACAATTATCCGCTTTCATGTGCTGACGCGGGATGCAGACGATCTGAAGGTGTTTGACGAAAGCAACCGGATTAAGGTTGTCCGCGACGAGCGCAATTTTGTGTTCGAACGTTTGTTTGATAACAATGTGATTATTAAAGCGGTGTCTTTCCGTAGCAATGTCAAGGCTGCCGATAGTCTCGAGTTTAGCTTTGCCGTGGTTCCGGATGAATTTCCAACCATTTCTGTACGCGAAGAAGTGGATTCAACCATGTTCATGCTTCGCTATTTTTCGGGAAAAATATCGGATGATTACGGACTCTCGAGGTTAAAATTTGACTATAAATATTATGCAGCTGCGGGTGGCGTTCTTGATTCTTCGTTCAATATTCCCATCAGCAAGGAATACAATCTGCAGGAATTTTACAATGCTTTCGACTTTTCAATTTTCGATCTGAGACCCGGCGACCGGATAGAATACTTCTTTACGGTCTTCGACAATGACACCTATGCCGGTCCTAAATCTTCGAAAAGTCAGGTTTTCACTTTCCGGATGCCTGGTAAGGAAGAGATGGAAAAACTGATCAATGAGAAGTCGGCCCAGGTGAATGAAAGTATGCAAAGCATGTACGACGAAGCTGCAAAACTACAGAAAGAGCTCGACGATTTTATTAAAAAGACCTCGCAGAAAAAGAAACTCGACTGGGAAGAACAGGAGAAACTGAAAGAACTGCTTGACCGCGAAAAGCAACTTGAGGAGAATTTGAATAAAGCCAGCGATCAGAATGCCGAGCGTATGCGGATGAGTGAACAGCTGAATGAGTTCAACGAACAGGTGTACGAAAAACAGCGCATGATTGACGAGCTTCTGAATCAGATCATGGATGATGAATTCAGGGAAATGCTCGAAAGACTGAACGAAATGCTGGAGAAGAATCCGCCCAACATGA
>CAZJOL010000030.1:0-7455 GCA_964547605.1 uncultured Bacteroidaceae bacterium
TTATTTTTCATCGGAGCCTCCTTTCTTTGCTGTTTCGCGGTTTTCATTCACGGCAGTAATTTTTTCTCCCGGAATGGTAACAACGACTTTGATGAAATTGGTTTTTACGGCATCATAGGCCGGTTTTTGCATTATTTTCGACGTTTGTAAAACCATGCTGTTTTCAGCATTTGTTACGTTTGTCTTGCTAATGTCTGTTGCAGGTTTAACCTGATTATCCGTTTCCTGGGCGGCAACTGGTCCGCACCACAAAAACAAAACAGATAAAATGACGGCGCATAATAATAGTGTTTTCATAATCCATCCTCCCTGATTTTATGATTTTGTAATTTACGAAAAATAGCAGACAAAGACAATTAAAATGTCGGCCAAATAATGTTAATACAAGACAATAGGTAATTCCGATTTGCCTGACATCCGGGGGTTTTTTTTCAAAATAAGTCAGCATGCGGTTGTTGGAAATGAATGTCAGCCATTCTGACAAACATACGGAAATGTTATATTTTCAAAAAATTATTTATGCCGGTTGTTTTTAACAAAAGCCGCTTCAATCCTTGATTTTCGTTTGTTAAGTCTTTTGAAAAATTGTTGTTTTACGCAGTAGCAATCAGCTCTGAGAAGGGTTTCTGAACTTAGTTCGGCGATAATGCGATGATGCATAAATATAATTCGCCTCATCGCCGAGCTGCCGTATGCCAATTACAGAGCGAGAAACAGTGCGAGAGCGAAGCTACCTCATGCCGCAAGCCTAATACAGAGCGAGGGCGAAGCTTTGCCAAACCTCATGCTCTATGCCCAAACGTCATCTTTATAACTTTATAACTTTATAACTTTCCACTCGCAATGCGAAACGCTGCCTGCCTCAAGCTGTTACTGCGCAAACCGATACTCTCTCTCTGTCTTGTTTCCCGCTAAATCAACAAACTCAACCCGCAGTGTTTTCAATGCGGCTTTTTGTGCGGCACTCAGAGGAACTGTGAAAGTGTCCGATTTCAGATCATAGGTCATCAAAGTCCATTCTCCGTTTATATAAGCGTTGAATACATCAATGTCGCCGCTGTTATCAGTAACCACAAGTGTAATGAATTTTTGCCATGTGATTTTCCCTGTGGAGGGAACGTTGGTTTTCGAAATCACTGGAGCCAATGTGTCTGTGATGAGTTTGAATATGCCACATCGGTCAATGTCGGCAGTCATCTTGTTGTCTTGATTCAGAGCTGGTTTCCAGACTTTGTCAATGTTTTTTCCGGATACTTTTGCCAACAATGTTCTTTCGTTTTTTTCTTCCGCAGGTGCGAAATATACATGAATTGGTTTTATCAGCGGAATTTCATTGTAACCGATTTTCCAGTACATACCATCACCTGTTCCGTATTCAGTCAGCAGTGGCTCATCGAGCGCCAGATCGCTGTAAAATGTGCCGGTATCGCATTTGATTGTCAGATGCTCGGTTGATAAATCATGAAAGTATTTTGTACGTAAATGGTGCTTTCCGACAGCTGGTGGTGCAATGTTTCCCATTTTTATTGTGGTGTTGAAAACCGATGTGTTGAATTCGGTGTCGGTGGCTTTCACAGTGAGTTTGTGACGCAGCGTATCAGCCAGAACAAAAACTCCGTCGTTGGAATACTGTTTGAAAAAGCGCTGCCGCAAATGATTTCCGGTGTATGTGGTAACAATTTGTTTATTACTGTTGAGTCCTGCAAAATGATCAAAAACGCCACGACAGGCACCGGACTGATCGAAAGCAAAGCGGTCGAAATTGATTTTGCAGACAGGAACGTCATCAATCAGCACATCGATAAACTGCGGCAGGAGCCGGTAGTACGAGAATGACTGAAAATCCTGCACATCAAATCCCAGGAAAAACGTGTCGGGAACAATGATTTCAGCGGCAGTCGTAAAAGTGCTTCCTTTTTTTATAATTGGATAATACGTCGCTTTTGCAGGCAGAAAGCCGCCGGGCTGCATACGATAGATGCACAGTTGGCGAAACTGTGGTTCCATCAGATCATCGACAGGGATGAATTTAAGCGGGTTTACCGGGTCATCGGTAGCTGCATCGCGGATTTCGAAATGCAGGTGCGCACCGAATGAATAGCCGCTGTTACCTGCAATTCCAAGTACCTGGCCTTTCTTTACAGGAACGGTTCCTGCCGGAATCTGAATATCGGTTTCGAAAACCTTGTTGGCATACTGATATTCCAGAACAAGTGAATCGATGAATGGCGCAAAAGCGTCCAGATGCCCGTACAGCGATGAATAGCCGTTGGGGTGGGTAATATAGACGGCTCTGCCGTACGAAGCTGAATTGTAGCGCACGCGCGACACATAGCCATCCCAGATGGAAAATACATTCATGCTGGTCCGGTTGCGTACGCTTACATCAATGCCTGAATGAAAATGGTTTTTGCGGTATTCCGCGAAGTTGCTGGTAAGCTGAATCGGCTTGGTCATTGGAGGGTACGCATTGCTGCTCACCTGTGCCTGTGCGGAAAGGCAGAAGCCGATAAAAGCAAGAATCAGTATTAGTCGCATAAAAAAAGCTCCCTTCGGGAGCTAAAAGTAATAATTTCGGGCGAAACAGCCAATTTTAATTTTCGATCTGCTCGTCCCAGCAAAACTCTTTGATAAGGTCAAATGCGCCTTTCAGGCCAAGTTCAAAGGCCTTTTTCCAGTCGGCACAGGCACCTTCCTTGTCTCCAAGCTCTCCTTTGGCAATTCCGCGGAGGTCATACACTTCGGCATAGCCGGGCTGCATTTCCAGAGCTTTGTTGTAATCGCGGATGGCGCCTTCAAAATCTTTCAGGTGGTATTTGCAGAGGCCGCGGTAAGCGATTGCTTCTGCATTATCAGGGTTCATTTCAGTCACTTTTGTAAAAATCTGAATTCCCCCTTTATAGTCTTTTACAGAGATGCGGTTGTATCCCTTTTTCAACAATTCATACTCATCCTCGTTCCCGGTGAGCTGACTGCTTGTCGTACAGCTCCCCAAGGCAATGAGCAGAATCATCAGCGGAAAGAGTAACTTTTTCATTTTTCTCAGATTGGTAATGTCCCCGTTTGTACGATAATATCAAATTTCGGTTTCAAAATTACGAAAAATTCTGAATATGAAATCATTAAAATGTTATTAATGTCAAAATCGGGCAATTATAAGGCTGTGAATTTCAATTTGGTCGGTAAAAAAAGGTCAAGATCAAGATCAAGAACAAGGTCAAGAACAAGGTCAAGAACAAGGTCAAGATCAAGAACAAGAATGAGAAAGAGAACAAGGTCAAGACAAGGTTAAGGTCAAGAATTAAGTCAGGATGATGTTGTTACAGAAGAGTCTTAATAATTTTATTCAGACTTATAATGAGATTTTCATATTCATCATTCAAATTGTTTCTTTCAACCTGAGAAAAATATCCCACCAATAGACCATAGTCCAAATGGCTTTGAGTTTCATGTGCCGATCCCCTTGCAATAATATAGAAATGCGCCTTGTCGAATTTCTTTGATCTCCCGAAACCTTCAGAAATGTTTGCACTTACACTGTTTGCAGATCTTCGGATTTGTGAGGTAAGACCGTAGTCCTCAGATTTTGGTAAATCCACTGTAATGCTGAATATTTCTCCGGAAAGCACATGGGCGGTTTGCCACACAGGCATGTCTCTGAACGATTTATACATACAAATGAATTCAAAAAAACTACAACTCTTGAACTCTACCTCAACCTTGACCTTAACCTTAACCTTAACCTCGACCTCAACCTTGACCTTAACCTCAACCTCAACCTCGACCTTTTTTATTCCACCAGCGGCAATTCAACACTGAAAGTAGTTCCGAAATCTTCAACCGATTCAAACCAGATGCGGCCATTAAAGCCGGTTACGATGTTTTTCACCATCGCCAGCCCCAAGCCGGTTCCCGATGATTTGGTGGTGAAATTCGGCTGGAATATTTTTTTCTTTTGCTCTTCCGACATGCCGATGCCATTGTCCTGCACCACAACCAGTGCCTTGTTTTCATCAATCTTCAGTGTAACATGAATCATCCCGCGGCGTGCAGGAACAAAGGCCTGCTGCGCGTTTTTCAGAAGGTTGTTGAATACCCGGAGCATCTGACTTTCATCGGCAAAAACATACAGCGCAGTGTCGGGGAGCTGCAGCGTGATATCATAATCCTCGCTCCGGTACAGTGTTATGACACTTGACAAAACGTCGTTGAGACAGATTTTAACCACGGTCGATTCAGGCATTTTCCCGAAATGAGAGAAGGCCGTTGCAATATCACTCAGACTGTCAATCTGCTCAACCATAGTCTGCGAGTATCGTTTAAGCCGCTCATCAAAATCCTCAGCTTTGTCGTTCCATGCTTTTTCGAGATATTGAGTGCTGAGTTTCATGGGGGTGAGCGGATTTTTGATTTCGTGAGCAACCTGCTTTGCCATTTCACGCCAGGCCATTTCGCGCTCGGAGCGGGCCAGCAAATCGGCTTTAAAGGCCAGCTCTTCAATCATGCGGTTGTATTCAAAAACCAAATCTCCGATTTCATCACGGCGCTTCCATTTGATTTTTTCGTTTGTCGTTCCGAGTTTAATGTTGCTCAGTTTGTCCTTGATCAGCCGCAGTGGCTGTGTTACATAATTCGAAACAACAATGGTGACAAGTACAGTCAGCAGAATGATCAGCATGTAAATATTGATGAAAGTACTGATGAATGATGAAATCTCTCTGCTGAGCTCGTTTTCGCGTGCAAAATAGGGGAGATTCAGATACGCTATGTTTTCGTTTCTGTCGTTGCGAATTGGAATGTACACCGACATGAAAGCCATTTCGCCAATGTGCTCCGTAATCAGTAAAAATGAATGATTGCGCTGCGAGAGTTTTGCAAATGCGCCTGCACTCATCCGGTCCGAAATCAGTTGCTTGTCGAATATCTGCGGACGCGTGGTTGCAAGCAGCTTTCCATCGAGTGAATATACATTCAGATCGGTGAAAAAAACCTGACTGAATTTCAGCAAAAGTTCTGTAACATATTGTTCATCACCTGATGACAATTGACCGAATTTCGAAAGTTTGTGCTCAAGTTCCACTACAAGTGAATGAGCTTTTTCACTCACGATTTCCTCGTTTTTACTCTTGTTCAGACTTTGCATATTGAGCACGGAAATCATTCCTGCAACAAAGAAAATAATCAGAATTATCACAATGATCATCCACTGCAATCGCGATGAAAATGAAACGGCGAAACGCAGTCTGAATCCGAATACCCGGCCCGCAATCAGCAGAAATACAACAACCAGCAGTCCAAAGAAAAGCAGGATATAACTGAATGGCGCAAGCGATGATGGAATATCGCGGTCACTCTCTGTTATTATAAGAACAAGTCTGTCGGAAATCGTCAGCTTGAAATGAATGTATCCGCTGTCGTGAATGACTGTTTCGTCGGGCATTGCATTAAACAGGGCATTGATGCGCGTCGGATAATTGTATTTTCCATAACGCGAAACAAGTCCGTCATCGAGATAACGCGCATATGCAATGTTTGACGGAATTGTTTTTATTCCGCTGTTTACATCGACCAGCAGATCGGGATAACCCAGACCTTTCTCGTACGAGGCCGGAATCAGTTCTGCAAAAATGTAGGAAGTGTCGCCCGGTGCCTCAAGTTTAATAGTACACAGGTAATATCCTCTTCCGGTGCCGTCATTGATAAAGACCACATTGTCGGCCAGAGAAGGAATGCCTGTACGGAATGCCACATCATCAAAAAAGTCGATGCACGAAACCGATGTATCTGAGGGCTGAATCAGAATCTCTTCGCCTGGCCGGCACCAGGTTGTCTGCAGAAAATACTGTCCGAGATATCCGTTGAAATACCGGAGTTTGAGATATTGCGTTACATTGAAATCCTTGATTTTTTTATAGGGATCATTCAGAAGAATACTGTCAGCAGAAATTTTTGGAAGCAGGTCTCCGAGAAATTCCTCAGTCAGCGGATCCTGTTCTGTGGCCAGATTGAGCGAGAGCAGTTTCAGCTGATCGTACTGTTTCTGCTGAATGGCATAGTTGAGCGACACCGTTGTAATTCCCGCTGCCAGTACGAGATTCAGCAACAAATACACCGCCCGGTTACTGTACATGTGGCGCGAAAAAACAAACTGCATGATCAGCAGATAAGCGGAAATACACAGGAATAGCCACACGTTGAATCCCGCCATGATTGCTGCAATGATTCCGGCTGCCAGGAATACAAGCGAGATCAGGAGCCAGGTCCTGAATGACAAACGCAGCCGGCTGACCAGCGATATCATGAGATAATGCAGCAGAATGATGCAGCAGAAAAGCAGAAAGAGCGTGAAAAGCAGCAATACCGAGCGAATGTCGAGCGAAAGAATATTGTTGAAGGTGAAATTAATTGACGTGTTGAACAGAAAAGAATTGATGCCCGATATCACATAATAGGCCAGCAGAGCTGTACATACAAATGTCACAAAAAGAAATGCAACACGGGAAAAAACATTTTTTCTTTTCCTTCCGGCTAACAAAAGCAGCTCACGACTGAAATACGAAATCCAGGTGATGAACAGAAAAGCGGCCAGCAAGAGGGGCGCCAATTGCGGAAACCTGCTTGAATAGGCGAAAAAGGCAGGATTGTTTACACTCAGATGAATAAAAACCGGCAGAGATAAAAATTCTTTTCCGAGCAAATATAAAATCACCGGAACAACTGCAAGATAAATCAACCTGAGCCATAATTGTTTTTTCAGAGGAGAAATTCTTTCAGCAATTCCGTAGAAAGCCATGGCAAGCAGCACCAGCGAAACGAACAACAGCAAAACAATGGTAATATCCTGTGCCGGTGATAATGGCATTTCCTCTTTTGTGAAGGTAATCGGTACCGGCTGACTAACACCCTGAACTGTCAGCAAAGTATCGGCAGCAGCCGGATCCGAAGCTATACCGAAACAGCAGTCACTGCACAGATTCGGGCTGATGCGGCTGATGAGATAACTGTTGTGATAGAAATAGCTGCTCTGCAATTGAACCAGCGCCGTCAGCCGGTAACTGCCGGATTGTTCAGCGCGGACAAGATAAAAGCCGTTGCCGTCAAACACAATTTTTCCGGATTGAATGGAATCAGATTCTGATGGAAATGGGGTGTGGTTGTCGCTCCAGAAAACCAGTGAATCATTTCGGCTGATAAATATTGTGGTATGAAGGGATTGCGTTTTTTCACGAAAAGAACTGACCGAAAGAAGTGAAAATGGATCTTTGAGATACATGGGATTCGACGCCCATTTCAGCAGGGAATCTGCTTCTGTAATGACATCTTCAACAGAAGATTTGAAAATGCCGAGCTGTCTGTCGGAATTGCGCTGATTTCCGGCCGGAATGAAATAAATCAAAACAAGCAATACTGCCGAAAGGCAGATGAAAAAAACAGGAGATAATTGCCGGAGTTTTT
>CAZJOL010000030.1:7555-17880 GCA_964547605.1 uncultured Bacteroidaceae bacterium
AGCAATACTGCCGAAAGGCAGATGAAAAAAACAGGAGATAATTGCCGGAGTTTTTTCAGAATCATGCGAAAAGATGTTATACAAACCTACATTATTTTTCTGATATGACAACTGTGTATGCGGAAAATTAATAAGTGAATCAGAAATACCGGAATATCACAGTCCAAGATTGAATGAGTGATAGTAAATCAGCCCCATCAGAAAATATCGCGGAATGCGAAGCGATGACCAGAGTAACATTCGTTTCATTGGATAATTCATCATTCCGACTACGACCATTATAAGTGTAAAGGGTAGAGGAGTCAGTGCTGCTGCAGCCACCAGAAATCCACCCCACTTTTTTGTGTTGCGTATGTGTTTTTCAAACCGTGTGGTGAAATAGGCATTTACTTTATTATTTTTTCTAATGAGCTTTCCGAAACCAAAAGTGATGATTCCGGCCAGATACGACATGATGGCAAGTATGGTCAGAGCCAGCCATGGATGCGGCAATCCTTCGCTCCAGATGATAAAGAGATCGGAAGGAATGAGTCCTAAGAGAATTTCAGTGCCAAATGCCACAAGAAAAACCAGCCAGCGGGGAACATGATGAACCAGATAATCAAATACCTCGTCGATATCAAAAATCGTTTGTTCTGCGATGAGAAACAAACCGACAATCACAGCAAGCAACAGGATGAAGTTGAAAAGACTTTTGCCTACTTCGGTGTAGAAGCCTGTTCTTTTGAAATAGTAAAACTGCAGCCGCCACCTGCGCAAAAATCCTCCCTTTCTCATATTAAAGGTTTTTCAGTAAAAATAAAACAATACAATCTACTTTGCAAGTAAAACACCAATGGCACTTTTGATATTTATCAGTCCAGCCATATCGGCTGTAAGTACAGCAATCACAATAATCATCACAAAACGGATTATTTCAGAGCCTTTTTTAATTGCAATTCTTGAGGCAATGAACGCCCCGATAACATTTCCAATGGCATGAATCAAACCGTATTTCCACGCTATTTCATCATTGATGATAAATAAAATCAGCGAAAAAGGAACATACAACATCACCAGAAGATTCTTCATCACATTGGCTTTCATCAAATCCAGACCAAGTCCCAGAACAATGGCCGCCAGCAGATAATAACCAACTCCCACATGCAGAAATCCGCCATAGATGCCGATTATAAAAAATACCGGATAATTCCACTTCTTCACCGGCAGCTCCAGAAGAGCCGCATTTCCTTTCAGCCACAGCGATGGCTTGAATAAAATAAACGCAAGCATGATGATCATAATGATCACAAAAGAATAGCGGATGATTTCCTCATTCAGTTTTACCGCAATGAAAGATCCAACTACAGAGCCGATGACGACAGGTATTCCAACACGTAAACTTTTTTTCCAGTCGATGAGATGATTGTTCTGGAAACTTGAAACTGAAGTAAGTGTCTGAAAAAAAACTGCCAGGCGGTTGGTGCCATTGGCCACTGTAAGCGGCAATCCGAGCCAGGTTAGAACTGATAAGGAAATAATTGTAGCTCCACCTGCCATGGTGTTGATGAAACCCACAATCAGCCCGGAGCAGATCAGAATGATTACAACACTAGTTTCCATCGTGCTTCTGGAGTTTACTGTGTTTGCGGCCAAACGTGAAATAAATGATCAGGCCAACGGCCAGCCAGATGAAAAAACGCAGCCAGTTTGTCACGCCAAGTTCGGACATCAGATACAGATTGATGAGCAGACCAACCACCGGAATGAAGCTCCATTTGCGGATGAAAGCGGCTGTCATAACAATAATGGCAATACCAAAATATATCAGCACCGGAATGCGCTCGCCCAAAAAAGCTTCCAATGAAAAATCACTGGTCAGCATAAAGAGCGCAATATATGCAGGCAGCAGCAGGACGGGCACCCAGACACGGGAATTCATATACGGAATACGAAAACCTTTTCTGATTTCCGGATCGCTCTTATCGAGCAAAATCACACCGCCGGTAACAAGAACAAATGCAAACAATGTCCCGATGCTTGTCAGGTCGGTCATTTCCGTCAGGTTGGTAAACAGTGCGGGAACCGCCACCATAATGCCGGTAATAACAGTGCTGAATCCTGGTGTTTTATATTTCGGATGAAGTCTCGAAAACCGCTTTGGTAGCAGTCCGTCGCGACTCATGCTCATCCATATGCGGGGCTGACCAACCTGAAAAACAAGCAGCACGCCGGCCATGGCGATCAATGCCGAAAGTGCAATTATCCCGCTCAGATGCGGCATTCCGGCCTGTTCAAAAACAAAAGCCAACGGATCGCCTACACCGAGTTTTTCATACGAAACCATGCCAGTCAGTATGAGCGCAATAATGATGTAAATCGCTGTTGTTATACCCAGCGCATACATCATGGATCGCGGCAGATCGCGTTTCGGATTCTTGCATTCTTCGGCTGTGGTGCTGATGGCGTCGAATCCGATGTATGCAAAAAATACTCCTGCCACACCTTTCATCATGCCCGAAAATCCATTGGGCGCAAAAGGCGACCAGTTGTCGGGATCAACATAAAAAGCACCAACAGCGATGACCACCATCAGAATTATCAGCTTCAGCCCGACCATGAGATTACTGGCAATTTTCGATTCACGGATGCCCCGAAAAACAAGAATTGAAATCAAGGCAACAATACAAAATGCAGGAATATCGGCAATCAGATGCACGCCGCCCAGTTGCGGTGCGCTTTTCCAGGCCATGTAGCCTTCGCGCAATGACGCATCTATATTGCTGAATATTGCGCCATCAGATAACATCTGAGTCACTGTTTCATAAGCCCGCGATGCTGTGAGAAAATCCACTGTCATGAATTCAGGCAGATGCCATCCGAATCCTGAGAGAAAACCCGTGAAATAATCGCTCCATGAAATAGCCACAGCAATATTGCCGATGGCGTATTCCATAATCAGGTCCCAGCCGATGATCCATGCGAACAGCTCGCCAAAACTCGCGTACGCGTAGGTGTATGCACTGCCGCTGATGGGAATGGAGCTGGCAAACTGTGCGTAGGCCATGGCTGAAAAACCGCACGCAATGGCAGTTATAACAAACAGTAACGAAACCGAAGGGCCGCCTTCAACAGCCGCTTTGCCGATGGTTCCGAAAATGCCGGCACCAATGATGGCAGCAATACCGAGCGCAGTCAGATCAACCACGCCCAGCGTGCGTTTCATGGGCTTGTCGTCCTTTTCGTGCTGCGCAACAATGTCGGCAACCGATTTACGTCTGAATAATTCGCGGAAGCTCATCCGAACAAATTTATTTGCGCAAACCTACGGAAAATTCTGAGAAAGCGCAGAAAAAGAAAATCAATTTTTCTGATTCCACCCTATATAAAGGCAGAAGAGATTTCTAAGCAATTTTCATTTTTTCCACCAATGCTATAAAATATTCCGGTGACCATATTTCAAGATTGTCGGATGATTTTAGAAAAGGCCCGACATCATCTTTAGCAGACTTAAAATCAAGGACGTTAATTTTATTTATCAGCAGTTTATGAAGTTGTTGCCTGTCTATATAATTTTGCAAATGACCACTTTGTACAGAACGCTCATTGAAATGTTGCAGATCAAGCGCAACACCTTTTCTGATGTACCATTCAAAGTCGTACCAGTCCCTTCCTTTTACTCTGTTTTTCCAGCTTCTGAAAAGTAATGCATGCATTTTCCCGGCAAATAGAGATGGTAATGTAAATGACTGAACAAAAAACGAAAAAGGTTGTAAAAGAAGTTTGTTTTCAGTCTCAAACCTGAGTGGTGGATTTTTGTCAACTTCAATCTTAATTTTCAGATGCTTCTCTGATTTCAAATGGAGTGCGTATTCTTTGGTGTCAGATTTCAAAAAAGCTGATTCAATCATTGATTTTTGTGTTTTGTTCTTACGCTCAATTTCAATGGTCGTACCGGCAGCTTTGAATTCAAGTTGCAAATGATCAAACCATTTTTCAAGCGAAAAGTTCTCATCAGCATGTAATAATGAAAAATCCATGTCTTCTGAAAATCGCTCCAACCCATGAAATATTCTTAAACATGTACCCCCGTAAAAAGCTGCATTTTCAAAAAATTTTCCCCGATACAAACCAGATAGGGCAATAATCTGCATACTCTCACGCATGGCTTGTTTCCACTCGTTTTCATCTGATGGATTGTGCTGCAAAATCATTTCGTTCAATAAACTCATCTTTTCAATTTAAAAATAATTTTAGATACCAGCTCTAAGAGTGCTTTTTTTCTTCCTGCAGCCGCACACAGCTTAATAACCGATATATCAATATCCCTCAGCAAATCAAAATCGAGCCTCAGATCATCTTCCAGATAATTAAGCATTTCTTTTTCAGATTGAATGGTCGAATTTTTCGAAAAAACAATTTTATCGCAAAGTGCTTTTTCAGGTGAAGCCAACAAACACGATCCTTCTTTTTGCCGGTTACTGATTCCGATTCCAATGGAGTAAAAATTTTCCGGACTATGAAAATATTCGAACTTCCCCAATGAGTTGACAAAATTTCTGCTTCTTTTGAGCGTTACCGATCTGGTTGTAAAAACGCCCTCCGGAATCATCCCGTATTCTGATAGAGCCGATTCCATCGACACATAAGACGGGCCATAAATAACATTTGCCAGCTGAAATTTCGAGACCATCGAGGAACGATATTTCGGAGCGTTTATGTATAAACCCCGCTTCAGTGAGATGATGTCACCGTTTTTTATCAGGGACGATATTTTATCTCCTGGCGAATTGTATCCATGCAGCAATTCCAACAAATTGCTGTGAGTAAACGGGAACGAGCCAAACTGTCTGAGTTCTTTCATAACAGGAATAAAACACAAATATACGACATTTTACATAGATAATCGACATTTACCCGATTATCTGTGCAAATATTGGTAACATTTCGATCATTACAGTTGGATTTGAACCGCTAAGTATCCAGCACAAATGGAAACTTTTAGGCATAAATATCCATTTTGAATGGAAACTTTCCACAGTTCCACACAAAAAAATCCGGCATTGAAAAATTTCAATGCCGGATGAATAAATAGCTTGTTGAAATATTCTCAGTACGTCTTCGTCATCGTCGCCGGAACGAGAATCGTATAATCGCCTTTGTTCAGGTCTTCGGGAGCGGGTTTCAGAATATCATCGACTTCGGAAACAGAAATGATAATGATTTTCAACGCCGGATTTTTCTTTTTGATATACCATGCGATTCCTTCGCTGTAATCGCTGTGATAAGCGCCGTTGTAGTGAATGAATGTGTACCCGGGCTTGAAATATTTGAGAATAAAATGCGCCATGGTGGCGTCTTTTGCGGCCTGCGCCTTCGGAAGATTTGCATTGGCATGACCGCCACCCATGCCGCCCATGCTCATCATACTTTTGTAACAATTCAGGTTTTCATCGTAGGCCATCGGAAGTGGCGCAATGAGTTTTTTCGCATCTGCTGAAAGTGAATCAAGTGCTTCAAAACCGCCTGCAGCCACCATCGACGCATAGCGACGCGGAATATTGGTCGCAACAAACAGCAACCCTTTTTCTTTGGCAAATTCAATCAACGGCTTGTAGTCGGTCTGGTAATTATTCCACAATTTGGCTTCGTCCTCAAAGTTTTTCTGTTTGATTTTACCGGCCAGATATTCATCAATCAGAAGCTGGTTGTCGGTTTCGAACATTTCGGCGCCCAGAATAATTTTCCCATTTTTCTTTTCAAACAATGCCGCAGTGATTTCATATTCCATCCAATGGCAGATCGGATTGTTGTGGTATTCGCCGATAAAGACAATGTCGGCAGTCGTAAGCTGATCAACAAATGCGGTCCATCCGATTTCTTTTCCCGTTGGAGTTGCCAGCAAATATGCGGGTTTCTGCGCGAGCGAATTTAAAGAGATCAAGAGAAAAATTGCTGTGATGTATTTCATAAAGCAAGGTTAAGGTCAAGTTCAAGGTTGAGGTTAAGGTCAAGAACTCTGAACACTGAACAATCCGTGCATCCTTACGGATCAAGAGGAAGTAAGAATATCGAACAGCACTTTGTTGTATTTTACTTCACACTTCACTTCATAATTCATCATTCCTTGTTCATGATTCGATGTTCATCTCTTCCGCTCCGCTTCGTCTTTCATGAACTGATAGAAAAGCCGCACACCAACGCCGGTTCCGCCCTGCGGCCAGTAATTCCATGCGCTTTCCATAAAGGCCGGGCCCGCGATGTCGAGATGGATATAAGGATAGTCAGTGAACTTTTCAAGAAATTTTCCGGCCGTGATAGCCCCGGCATATTTACCTCCGATATTGGCCATGTCGGCCACACTTGATTTAAGCTGCTCAGCGTATTCATCCCAGAAAGGAAACTCGACGATGCGCTCAAAAACCTCTTCGGCAGAGCCATGCAGACGTTCGAAATATCCCGAAGCATCAGCTTCCATTCCAACGATGGCATAATGTCCGATGGCTGCATGAGCGGCTCCGGTGAGAGTTGCAATATCAATCACAACAGCCGGATCATATTTTTGTGCATAGGCCAGCGCATCAGCAAGAATGAGGCGGCCTTCGGCATCGGTATTCTGCACTTCAACGGTCTTACCGTTCATCATGGTCAATACGTCGCCGGGCGCATAGGCGTTGCCACCCGGGCGATTATCAGTCGCAGGCACGAGCCCGACCACATGCACCGGAAGCTGCATGGCAGCTATCAGATACAGCGCTCCGGCAACCGCAGCGCCGCCCGACATGTCGCATTTCATATCCGCCATCGATGCCCCGGGTTTCAGATTAAGTCCGCCGGTATCGTACATGATGCCTTTGCCGACAAACACGTAAGGTTTTTTGTTTACATGTTTTTTTGGCTTGTATTCCATAACTGTAAAAGTCGGTTCATCAACACTGCCCCTGTTCACACCAAGCAAGCCGCCCATCTTGAGTGCAATGATTTTCTGTTTTGAAAGCACTTCGACTTTGACAGGTACTTCTTTCAGAAATTCACTCACTTTTTTAGGGAATGTTGTTGAAGTGAGTTCAGCCGGAATTTCATTCACCAGATCACGGGCGAAAGAAACAGCTTTCTGCATGCGCATCAGTTCAAAAATATGGACATGCTCCACCATGGTCTGCCGGATCAAAACTGATTTCAGATATTTCTTCGGCTCCTTATCTGTTTTATATTTGACAAACTCATAATTACCGAGCAGCATTCCTTCGAGAAAATACTGAGCCAGCGCGGGTTCATCGAGATAAACGTCCAGTGAAATTTCCTCAATTTTTTCCTTATTCGACAATTTGAGTACATCATTGCCGAGCCGGCGGATTTTTTCCAGATCCGCTTCCTGCTTTATCTTTTCAGGAATGATAGCGACGATATCCAGATTCGGAAGCCGGTTGAAATAAACAATTCTCGCTTTATCCTTGCGGATTTTTGTTTTAATATATGATTTTTCCTCTTTTGAAATTAAGCCTGCAGGCAGACTTTCAGGAGAATCTGTCAGATATACATTCGTTCCTACGACGGTGCGCCGGCGATAAAGCCCTATTTTGATTTCCATGTTGCTTATTTTACACAAAAATACTAAATAATCATGTTAGTCAAAATTCAGGGGATTATCTTTCGCCAAACTATTGTATTCGTCGATAATAACAATGTGTAAATCAATACGAAACCGAATAATGGCGACCTTTGCAACCGAAACCGGACATTGTTTGCCAAAGCAGATGAAAAGACATGAAAGAGGAAAATAGACAACGGAATATCAAATCGCCTGCGATTATGCAGAAGGCATTCAGAATTGTGTTTCCTGTCATTGCGGGCTTGTTTGTGAATATTCTGATGTTGCTGCTTATGTTTTTAATTGCAGGTAACAATGTGTCCATGTCGAAGGAATACAAGCATTTCATACTTTATTATTCGCATATGTGCATCGTTATTGCTTTCCTTTTTCAGGCATTTATAGTTTCCCCTTTATTTTGCAAATATCAGTTCAAAACAACGACAGAGCGTGCAATAGGATGGCTTGCCCTGTTTCTTGTTTCCGTTTTTGGTGGATTTGTGTTTTCGTATATTGTTTCAACCCCGGAGTCAACGCATGCTGATTTCGTAACCAACCTCTTGTTCGGATTTGTTTTCGCTTTCATTTATTTGCTTACCTGCGTAGTGGTCATGTCTAAAGTATGCATGACAGAAGATAGCGAAGACATAGATTGAAAGCCGTTTTCAGGGGTTAATTCCTTCGCGTTTTTTTTATTTTTATAATTGTTTTTATCTTCGCAAAAAAAATTGCATGAAGAAAACTGTACTCGTTATCGCTCTCTTCCCCCTGTTACTGATTCAAGTGAAAACGGCAGCTGCACAGAATGCTCAGCTCAGTGGAATGGATTTCGAAAACTGGAATCAGAACTTTTATAACACGATGTTTCCCTCCAATTATTACTGGGAAAATCTGCCGACCAGTGTCTGGGCCAGTTCCAATGCGGCAACAACCATCGTGAATGATTTTTGCTGCGAACGCACAGGCGATTGTCATAGCGGAAGCTATGCAGCACATCTCGAAACAAAAAATGTGTTTGGCGTTGCTGCCGCAGGAAATCTTTTCACCGGTGAATTCGTGGCCGATGGCTTCAGCTCGCAGGCACTGCGCGGTGTTCCGTTTACCGACAAGCCTGAAAAAATCAAAGGATATTACAAATATACACCCGCCAGTTACGACAATGGCACTGCAACTGTACCAGACACCTGCGCCATTTATGCAATCCTTTCCTATTGGGACGGCGCACAGAGAGTGGAAATTGCCCGTGCTGAAATGTACTCTTCAAACTCTGTAACATCATACACGCTGTTTGATCTTAATTTCAATTATAACTCATCGGTCACACCCGACACCATTGCTGTTGTTTTTGCATCGAGCAAATATGGCGACCTGTTTGAAGGCGGCATTGGAAGCACTCTTCTGATTGATGATGTTGAGCTGATTTATCCGGTTGGCTATGCCGAAGAAAATTCATTCGACCATGCCTGGACCGATGGTCAGTTCTGGAATTTCAGCTTCCGCACCGATGCAGAAAGAAACGTCCAGGTGTTTGATGCAACAGGCCGTATGGTTGTTTGCGCTTCATCTTCCGAAAGATTATTTTCTGTTTATTCACGCGATTTTGCCAGTGGTGTTTATATCTATCAGATCAGCGAAGGCAATAAAATGTACAGCGGAAAACTGATAAAATGATGCGGATATTTCTGTCCATATTTAGTTTTTTTATGCTGGTGAATTTTTCATTCGCACAGAATCTGACCGTTGGGCCCAAACTGGGATTCAATGTAGGCGCACCACTTCCTTTGGGCAACATTCCTGATGGCGCCAAAGGTACTCCGCTCGCCTGTCATAATCTGGGCGTTTTTGTCAATTATAAAATTTCAGAAAAATTCAGCATACAGGCAGAGTTGCTCTACAACCGCAAAGGTGCTCAGTTTACAACACCACTCGACAGTATGCCCTATACCGATCACATGCAGCATCCCTTGTATCCTGATGTCTGGCTCGATGTGGAAACATTCTTCAATGGCACTGCTGAAGGCGCTTTCGATAATTACTATCTTGAATTTCCTTTGTTGCTTTCGTACAAAATCGGTCAGTCGAAATGGTCTCTGTCAGCTGGTGGTTATTACGGATGGTTGGCTCAAACTGAGACTCATGCAACGGCTACAGGGTATGCCGGCTACGATCCCGCACTGCGCGAAGAGGTGCTTGATTTCGCCGAAAACACGCGGGAATACGATTACGGAGCATTGATAGGCACTACTTATAAAGCCAGCGATCGCATTGATATCAATGTCCGGATTTCATTCGGAATGGAGTCGGTTTTTGTGGATGACTACGAAAAAATCGATTACTCGCTCAACAACATGTTCGCACAGTTTACGGCCAGTTATTCATTTATACCTGCCAACTGGTTTGGCAAAAAATAATGATTACAGACTTCTCAACACTCCTTGCCAAGCCATTCTCCGGAGAAGAACTTTCTCCGCAGGAAGCATTGCATGTTTACAAAAATGCACCGTTGTCTCAGCTGATTGCAGCTGCTCATGCGCTTCGTGTGAAACTGCATCCTGAAAATGAAGTGAGCTGGATCATCGACCGCAATGTGAACATCACAAATGTATGCATTACCGGATGCCGTTTCTGCAACTTCAGTTGTTCGAAAAACAGTGTTTCGGCTTATGTTACAACCCGCGATGATTACAGAAAAAAAATAAACGAACTTTTTGCGCTCGGAGGAAATCAACTGTTATTGCAGGGAGGACTGAATCCT
>CAZJOL010000031.1:0-17526 GCA_964547605.1 uncultured Bacteroidaceae bacterium
GCGATAATATTTGTTGTGATCCACCTGAGAGATAAACATTTCCGGTTGATGCGGCAAAAATACCACCACCGCTGCTGTTGACGATAAAGTCACCCAGAACAGTCAGGTTCTTCGTTCCGTTTACATTCCAGGTCCCGTTGTTTACGGTGAAATCATTATTTACCGTAAGATTTCCCGTTGCATTGCCTGCGTAAATTCCTGGCTGGATGCTGCCTGTGCTTTTGTTGATGTATAAATTGTAAAACGGTTGCGTCATCGGTTGATAGATGTACTGCGCATTTGGCTGTGCCGATGAATAGGTGTCCTGCGAGACACGCAGAGTTCCGGTGCCGCAGACAAACGTACCGTTGTTTGTCCAGTTTCCGTACAGGTAAATGGTTTTGGAACCCGCATTCAGCGTGGCTCCGGCATTGATGATAATGTGATTCAGAAAGTAACTGTATGTTCCGGACATAGTCGTGTTCCCATCGAAAATGACCGTTGCATCAGGGTTTCCGTTGCTGTTGCGGTGGAATTGTCCGTTCTGAACAAAATTCCCTTTGATGACAACAGCTACCGGGTGACTTGAAATACCGTTGGTTCCAGTAGTATTCGGATTATTATTATACAAATGATAGAATTTGGTTGTGTCTGAACCTTCGATGGCTTGCTCAAATCCTCCGTCGAAATTCACAGTCCCGGTTCCGCAATTGAATGTTCCGTTGTTGTTCCAGATGCCGGTCAGATTAATGGTTCCGGTGTTGAGGTTCAGTGTGCCGTAAAGCGACACATTTCCAATGCTGTCATTGATTCCTGTCAGTGAAAGCGTTTGTGAGCCGATGTTCAGCGTGCCGCCCGTGTTGATCAGGATTGCTTTTACCGATGCAACCTGGTCGAGCGTAATATTGGCGCCGTTGATTATGTACACCGTATCGCCGGCCACCGGCAGTATGCCCCCGTTCCAACTGGCCGGACTGCTCCAGTTGCCGGTTACAGCGAGACTACTACGGGTGGTTGCTGCTGCCTGAAACGACAGAATCAGCAAAAAGACAAAGCAAAAAATTCCCCCAATGGTTTTCATACCTTAAATAAATTAATTTATCAGGCAAATGTATGAATAAATTCTCTAAAAGCTGACTGTTTTATGACCGGGTTGACGTTTTCATAATCAAAACGCTGATGAGTTCTTATTTTTCATAAAAATTATTTTTTACAGGCAGCGATTTCTGCATTTACCGGGTTATTACATTTGCAACGAAATCAACCATCCGTGAACGAAGAAAAACTCATCAGACAATGCAAGGGCGGCAGCAGAACTGCTCAGCGCGAGTTGTTTGATGCGCATTACCGCTCATCGTTCCGCATTGCGGTGCGTTATCTGGGCAATCATCACGATGCTGAAGATGTAGTTGCAGATGCATTTATGCGTGTTTTCAACGGCTTGCATACCTTTGACACACGCACCGAAGGCAGTCTGGGCCGCTGGATTCACACATTGGTCATCAACGAATCGCTGCGTTTTCTCAAACGTCGCCGCTTGCTGGTGCTCGAAGAAGATATGGCGCTGTATGATGATTATACGCCTGAAAATTTTGATGCAAGCGATTTTGATGCAGAACAGATCAAGCAGATTCTTGCCACCATGCCGGCCGGATACCGCACAGTATTTAATCTGTATGCCATCGAAGGTTTTTCGCACAAGGAAATTGCACAGCTGATTGGTATCAGCGAAACCACTTCGCGCTCGCAGTTATGCAAGGCCCGCAGTTTCATTATTCAACGAATTACAAATAATGTCAGTCATGAAAACGTCTGAGTTTGATAATATGATCCGTCAGGCTTTGCTCGAAGAAGCCGCCAATGACGATGCTACAGCAGAGGCTGCGCGCGGACGTGTGTGGCAGAAAGCCAATCCGCCGAAAATGTTTTCATTTCCGGCAATGCTGTTTCGTGTTGCAGCCGCTGCAATCATTGTGTTGCTGCTGACCACCACATATTTCATGTGGATACAGAATGACAAGTCAGGTGAACAAATGGCAGAAAGAAAAGAAATGAAATTTGTTACAAAAAGAAATAGTTCTTCTGTGGAACCAGCTCAGAAAGTTATTTTACAGACTATTTACCGCGACCGTTATGTTGCATCAGCAGTGGTGCATGATACTGTTGAAACGCAAAAGGAAGACATTGTGTATACAATCATACACGACACTGTATTCATTGAAAGGCAAAACACAGCTGAATCCTTGATTGCAGGCGGAAATCCGGTTGATTATAATATTTTTCCGATTGAAAACACGCCTCAGAAACAAATTAGGGGCATACTGTTCTGGCGCACCAAGACAGCGTTTTCAAACAACACTGCCAGGGCTGATGTTCGTCGTGACAGAAAAAAACAACCTTTTTTGATTCCGGTTATCAGCGCGCAATAACATAAATTCACCCTTGTTCAATTAAAACAAATTGTCATGAAAAAGATACTGATTGGAATAATGTTACTATTTATTGCATGTGCACTGAATGCACAGACAACTGATACCACTCGGAAACTTAATGTTGAAAAATGGAAACAACTGTACGGATGTCCGGAGGAATATCTGGTTGATACTTTCAAATTGACGCTGAATGGAATTCAAATTGAAATGGCTGCACGAGGACTTGACATTCTCAGAAGAGAGGAGCTCCAGTTTAATTTTCTGATTAAGGATTTTCAGGATTACTATTGCGAAAGAAAAGATGCTTTTCCGTCGATGTCACATTATAAACTTGAGTATTATCCTCAAAATCTGGTACTGACAAAAGAATTGTTGGATACATCATCAGTAGAATATTTTTGCAGAAATGATATCGCTGGAGCTAGGAAAAAGAATTTTATTAATGAATGTATAATTCATGCACCAAGGCTTGCCATTCACCTGTTTTTTTCCAATGATAGTTTGTTGCTTGACACTAACCTTCAATCAAAAGTGAACAAATACGTGGAACTGCAATCATTTAATGAATGGAGTAAAACAAAAAATGCTTATGCCAGCATTTACATCGATTCAGTCGCAAAAATTCCATACAGGGAAAAGAGCGACAGCTGGTATAGACTTCATTTAAGCACAGGATTGACCAGTTCAAAATCCGCAGCAATATTGTCTGCTGAAATCAAGGCTGGATATGTATGGAACAATTATGGAAGCGACATTGGCTATTATCTCAGCTACGACTGGAATTTTTCCTTTGCCGAAAACGGTACCCGATCTATTAATAGCTTTATTAATCTAAGTGCACTTGAAGAAGGTTTTTTGCCACAGATAAATACCATGGCCGGCATCGATATGGGCTACCTCGTTTTCCGGCAGGGCGATGTGTTCGAAAAAAATACATTCCGGCTGGGATTTGGCTTTAAAGGCGACTTCTGGTATTTCTCGCCGCAGATTTATTTTCCCGGAAAATTCAAAGGTGTGTATCCGGGGCTGAGGCTGCTGATTGGTATATAAAACAAATCATTTTTATTTCAAAAAAGCGTAAAAGTACTTTTTACGCTTTTTTGTTTTATATTTGCCAAAACACCGGCTATGAAATATGTATGTATTTTAATACTTGCATGTTTATTCGCATCCTGCAATCCCTATATTGTGCAGAAGGCTTATTTTGTAGAGCCGCCTGTCAACGCCACATTCGACAGTATTCATCAGACAAGAGTCAAATTTACAGGATACTTTTTCAATCACACCGATTTGCAGATCATGCATTCGTTCAGCGAACATCACGGAGTATTTGCAACGGGCTTGATTGGCTATCAGGGCTGGCTCTCGAACAATGGCTACTCGGGTTATCGCGACAAAGGAGTTCCCAATCTGACCGGAGGATTCAGCGGTGGTTATATCTGGTACAGCCAACGGCCGAAGAGCTATATGGAATGTCTGGCCGGATATGGCTTTCAGATTAACAACGCACGGGTGTATGAAAAATGGATCAGTCCGTTTAGTTTGCTTGGCGGGCCGTATTTTTCGCACGATGTGCATTCGGCTTTTCATCGCTTCAGTGTGCAGCCAGCCATTTTTTCAAACAGGCAGAAACAATGGGGTTTTTCGTTAAGAGCTGAGTTGGTGTATTGTCCGTATTATTGCTATGATTACGAGGTTGCATTTTACAATCCTGAAGATGATGATTATCCTGTCAGCAGCGATTATTCAGACCGCATTACATTTTACGACAAGTGGTTTTCGGTTCTGACACCGGTTTTCACATATCGGAACCGAAGCGGGAAAACGCCATACGGATTCTACATCGGGGCAAATTTCCCATCACTTGTGAAAAAGGAATACAATGATTTGAGTCATTATCAGGATTACACCTGGGGTTATGTTCTGAAAAAACATCCCACTTCAGCAAACATCATTTTTGGTTTTCAATACACACTTCCGGTAAATCTGCGAAAACAATAAATATGAAAAGAAGCCTTTTTAACCTTATTCTGGGCGGAAGTCTTGCCATCGCATTGACTTCCTGTTATCCACTGGTGCAGAAAGCATTCTATGTCGAAAGCCCGAATGTTGCGTTGTTTGATACGACAGGACAGGATAACTACAATTTTTCCGGGCAATTTCTTACGCACACAAATGTCCAGGGATCGCATTCATTTAGTGATCATTCAGGCATGTTTGCCGGCGCTCACATTGGCTATCAGGGCTGGACAAAAGATAATTCAAACGACACCGGGTGCACATATTCGGTTGGAGTTAACGCCGGATATATCTGGTACAAAAACATCGGGACAAGGTATTTTGAATTGGCTGCAGGCCTTGGAGTTCAGATAAACACAAATTTGCTTAACGACCGCAAGGTTCAACCTGGTGAATGGTTCAGTCAGAGCACAGATGCAATCTATCGCTACATTACTCTGCAGCCCACATTTGCATGGAAACTGAAAGGAAATAAAACCGGGTTTTCGCTTCGCAATGAATTTTTATACATACCTCATTACACCTATGCTTTCAGTGTGGGATCAACCGAAGAACCTTATTATTTTCAAAGCAATCACTTTGATGACGAGGTAAGCTTCAATGATAAATTTGCCATCACGCACCATTTGTTTTTCTTCTTCCGTAATTGCAGACATAAGATCAACTGGGGCTTTCATGCCGGTGTTTCGTTTCACTCGCTGATGCTGAAAAGGGAATACGATTTCCTGCATATTGGAAATGCAATCAGGGATGATATTCCACAATTGCATCCCGCAATGGCTGCGGTGGTAATTGGATTTGATTTGGGATTTCAGTGGAAGAAGAAATAATTTATCAAACTGCAATTTTCTCTTTTTTGTACTTTCACGTTTTCAATTCTATTCAAATGAAAATCTCCGTTTATCACAATCCACGTTGTCGCAAAAGCAGAGCAGGACTCGATTTGGTGAAATCAAAAACCGACGAAATTGAAATCATTGATTATCTGAATACGGGACTCAGTGCGGCCTGCATTAAGAAACTTGCGCAACAGCTGAATGTACCAATAACTGATATCGTTCGCACGCAGGAAGATTTTTATAAAAAAGAGTTGAAAGGAAAAAACTTCTCCGGCGAAGAGTGGGCGCAGATTATTTCTGAAAATCCAAAACTCCTGAAGAGGCCGATTGTTGTGAAAGGCAATAAGGCAGCGATTGTTGAGAGTGTCGATGATCTGGAGCGACTTTTTTAGCAGTGAGTAGTGAGTGAGGACGAGGTCAAGGTCAAGGTTGAGAAGAGCCGAAGGCGTGAAAGAAGCTGTGCAGCACCATCAGATACTCCGGGGATGAGGACGTAGGTGATGAGTTGTGAAATTTTGTAACGCCTGTAACGTGTAACGAAATGATGTGAAAATATGGAGATGTGACGCTTCGCGTATGTGGTAACACAAGTAACATAAAAAACTAACTATGGCAACACCATTAACCATTAACCGCTAACCAGAAACTGACCACTGACTACTCACAACTGACCACTATAATGTAACTTTGTAACGTGTAACGAATGAATGTGAAAATGTGCGCCTTCGCCGATGTGGAAATGTGAAAATATTTGATGATTACTTTTGTCTTGAAAAGATGTGGAAATGTGGAAAGAGAGATTCTGTAAAGATTTGCAACGTCTCAGCTCCGTCTCAGAGCTGATTGCTGAGAACTGATAACTGAAAGCTGAATTGTAACGTGTAACGATTATAACGCCTGTAACGATAAAGAAAATGGAATACAGAAAAGAAAAAGACAGCATGGGCCTTGTGGATGTTCCGGCCGACAAATACTGGGGCGCACAAACCCAACGTTCGAAAGACAATTTCAGAATTGGCGGAACGCTGATGCCTGCCGAAGTCATCGATGCATTTGCCGTTCTGAAAAAGGCCGCTGCCATGGTCAATCAGGACCTTGGAAAATTGTCCGCCGAAAAAGCAAAGCTGATAGCACAGGTCTGCGATGAAATTTCGGCAGGCAAGCTCAGCGATCAGTTTCCGCTCGTGGTGTGGCAAACCGGCTCCGGCACCCAAAGCAACATGAATGTCAACGAAGTCATTGCCAACCGCGGACATGTGATTGCAGGCGGAAAGCTGAGTGATGAAAATAAAACACTCCATCCGAACGACGATGTAAACAAGTCGCAGAGCAGCAATGACACGTTCCCTACGGCCATGCATATTGCTGCTTATTCCATGTTGATGCAGCATACCATACCGGCGCTCGAAAAGCTGCGCGACGCGCTGCAAGCCAAAAGCGAAGCATGGAAAGTCATTGTGAAAACCGGCCGCACGCACCTGATGGACGCCACACCACTGACTCTCGGTCAGGAGTTTTCGGGTTATGTTTCGCAGCTTGATCATGGAATCCGAGCCATCAAAAATTCATTGCTGCATCTGAGTGAACTGCCTCTGGGTGGCACCGCTGTTGGAACGGGTCTGAATGCGCCTGAAGGATATGATGTAAAGGTGGCGGCAAAAATTGCGGATCTGACAAAACTGCCTTTCATTACTGCAGAAAATAAATTTGAATCACTCTCAGCGCACGATGCCATTGTTGAAGCCAGCGGAGCATTGAAGACCGTTGCAGTGAGTATGATGCACATTGCCAATAACATCCGGCTTCTGGCAAGCGGCCCGCGATGCGGTATCGGAGAAATATTGCTTCCGGAAAACGAACCCGGCTCTTCCATTATGCCCGGCAAAGTCAATCCCACTCAGCCCGAAGCGGTGACGATGGTGTGTGCACAGGTGATCGGCTGCGATGCGGCTATCACTGCAGGTGGCATGGGCGGCCATTTTCAGCTGAATGTCTTTATGCCCGTGATGATTTATAATTTTCTTTTTGCTGCACGACTCATCGGCGATGCAAGCCATTCATTTACCGATAACTGTGTAGCCGGCATTGAGCCTAATCTTGCAGCTATCAGGAAAAATCTTGAAAGTTCGCTGATGCTTGTGACTGCGTTAAACACGCATATCGGCTACGACAATGCAGCCATCATTGCAAAGAAAGCCCATAAGGAAAGAAAAACCTTACGCGAAGCTGCGATAGATTCAGGGCTTGTGACACCTGAACAATTTGATGAGTGGGTGGATCCCGGGAAAATGGTATAGTTTAGTGAAATGAAAAGTCTGTTGCGCAGTCCACACTTAGTTGACAAATACGGCATCATTCTGCTGCTGGGGTTGACGTGGATATACATATTGCTGCGGGCCGCATTTACTCCCGTTATTCACGATGAGGCCGAAACTTTTTACATATACATTCAGTCCGGAAATTTTCTTCCGCCCGATGCTTATCCCGATGCTAACAATCATCTGCTGAATTCGTTGCTGACTTTCGGATTCTATAAACTGTTCGGCAGCGCCTTGTTTGTGCTGCGGCTCCCAAACCTGATTGCAGCTCTTTTTTATTTCTTTTTCATTTACAGATTGTCGCTTCTGTTCAAAAGCCGCATCAATAAATGGGCTTTTGTTTTGTCAATGACATTCATTCATTTTGTCATCGAATTCTTTGCATACTCGCGCGGATATGGGATTTCAATGGCTTTCCTTATGGGCTCTGTTTATTATCTGATGCGCTTTTTGCAACATCCACGGTTCCGGTTTCAGGCATTGGCTGCGTTGTGCATTGCACTGGCAGCGTCTGCAAATCTTACTTTGCTCAATTCGTATATCCTTGTGCATGTATTGATTTTGTTTGGTCTTATCATTCATTACAAAACAATTTCAAGGCGCACATTATGGCTGACGCTCGTTTTTCAGATTGCCGTATGGCTGCCGGTGTTATATTTTCTGACAAAATATTCGCTGATGCTGCGCAGCGCCGGTGCCCTGTATTATGGATCCACTGAGGGTTTTCTGAAGGTGTCAGTTGGTAGTTTATCCGATGTCTTGTTTCGGCCTGCTCCGCAAATACTGATGTATGCAATGACCGTAGTCTTTGTGGCTGCAGTTGTCGTTTTTGTATTTCTGTTTTTCAGAAAATATTTTTTCTCAAGGGAAAATTTCAGCTCACTTGTTTTTCCGCTGATACTAGGCGGCAACATTGTAATGACCATTCTTCTTTGTAAATTGTTCAAAGTGAATTATCCCGAAGACCGGGCAGCCATGTATTTTGTATTGCTCTTAGCCGGTACTGTATCAGTGATTGCAGATTCTGCACCTGTCATCCGGAAGCGGATCCGTTTACTGCTGTTCACTCCGTTTATGCTCATTGCCATTCAGTTTTTCATGTCGCTGAGTTTGAATTTTTCTTCTTATACACCCGAGTACCGCATCCCGCAATCATTTTATAAATACCTGTCCGAAGAAACACGGAACAGGGAAATTCCTCCGGTGGCAGAAGCGTACAAGGAGCACAGAACCGAATGGTATTTCATCAGTGCCGAAATGAATGAGCAGCTCAGCCCGCTTTCGCATGAAATTTTTCCTTCCGCAACGGCTGAGTTTGTCATTGCTGATGATCGTGAATATCCTGACTGGAAAAAAAATTACAACGAAATACTTTTTGACTCCGAATCCGGAATGCGCCTGCTGAAGCGGAAAGCAGCAGTCAATCCGCAGCTTCTGCTGCAAAAAGACACATTGATGCAGCAGCAGGATTCAGTCGATTTTTTCAATCTGATCATTTCTGACGCTGATACCTTGTGTGGAAGAAACATCCTGTTTTTGGTTGATATGCAGGTGAGAGCCGATGCAGTGCCGTTTCAGGCGGCTGTTATTGCCAAGGCGAACAGTGCCGATGGAAGTGAAGTCCGATCTCATGTTTTTGAGCTTGAGCGCATGCAGCCCGATTGGTCCGGCGCTGATGGTGCACATTTGAGGATTAGCATGCTGCTGCCTCAGATTCCGGATGGCACCAATCAGATTGTGATTTTTTTCTTCAACAAAAACAAAGTCCCGTTTAAAATCATTGGCGCCAGAACATGCATGTATTCTTATTCCTGAAGATATTCATCATAGAGCATGTAATCTGTTTTCAAACAGAATCACAGTTTCCCGTACAACCAAAATTCCCATATTAAAAAACAGCAGCTCCGGAATCAGGCTAGGGCTGCTGCTTTGCAGAGATTGCGATAATACTGAAATCAGAAATATGTATAAGAGAAACTTGTTTCGCTCTTTAATTTTCCATACCAATAATAGGTCTTTTTTGTCAGCAGCCCCTGTGCATTTTCTTCAGAAATAGCTTTATTGGTGCATCGGAGTCCGCGTTTCTTCGAGTAACTCCAGTTTTCATATTTCAGTTGATTGCCATATTCACTTATAAGCTGGAAATATTTGAAAGTAATGATGTTCTCATCATTCATAAAAATGCTTTCAAATTGTTTTCCATCGGCGCCATAGCGATAAATGCGTGTGGACGGATGTTTCCCTTCAGTCACCACCTTTGTCGAATCTGCCATTCTTTCATTACGATACCAAATGGTGGTGGTAGTCAGTTCTCCCTTTTCGTTGACCGATTTCATATAACTCACAAAATGGCCGTCAGACGATTCTTCGCGCATTCTGCAAATGGTTGTTGTATCCTTACGCGCAGCCATCAGTTCACCTTCCGGCAAACAATCGTGATTCCAGGTGTGCATCAGTTTTCCTTTTCCATCAAACAAATGCGTGATCTGCAACTTCAGTTCACTGTTATAAGAATATACAAAGCGCCTTGAAACAGTAACCCCGTCTTTTTTATAGACAACTTGCTCCGTAAGATTTTTTCCGGAATAGGCCTTGGTGTACTTCGATTTCAGTTTGTCATTTTTCCGGTATTCGGACGAAATGATATTGCCGGTCAGCGGATCATATTTTTTATTGTATTGAAACAACACTTTTCCCTTGCCATCTTCTATTTTCTTTTGTTCCACCCAGCCACTGTCGTTCATGACATAGCTGTGTTTGCGCATCAATTGCCCTTTTGCGTCATATTCTTCTTTCAGGATGGTCTCACCTTTTTCATTCAGGGCGTACACTGTTTTCAGTTTGGCTTTTTCGATAGTTCCTTTTTTGAAGGTCGTGGTGTTTTCCGTAATGGTTTTTACTTTGTTGGCAATCCTTGTCTGCTGCACATCAGCAGTCAGGTAGTACCCGTCATATTCAAACGGGTTGGAGGTGAAATAATACTCGCCTGTTTGTGCATCAACGATACCGGCAAGCAGTAAGAGAAAAATAAAGATGGTGCTTTTCATAAAAAAATAATTTGTTAAGTCAAACGTGGTAATTTTATCGCTTATTGCCTATCGATGCGTTATTTTTTGAAAAAAGTAACAGTAAAACTTTGAATATCGCATTGCAGCTTAATTGTATAAAGCCCAGCCGACAGCGAAGCAGTATTTATTTTTACAATATTTCCATCGATGCTTGTTTTTACACTGATTATTTTACCCGCTGCATCAAAAACCGAAATGGCAACAGACTTGTTTGATATTTCATCTGGTATGGTTACATAAACCTCATTGGAACACGGATTCGGAAATATTGTAAGTTCAGGTTTTCTGTTTTTTTCAATACCAACATCAATAATATCCACTGGTAAAACCAGCCTGGAAGGGTAAATTCCATTGCACATTACACGGTTGTGGGCAATGGTTGTATCGCCGTCAATGTACATCGGGCCACCATCATTCATGTTGTTATTGAAACGCGGATAGTTCGAAGACGTGATGTCGAGCCGTATGCGATGCCCTGACAGAAAGGTGTGCGAAGTTGGATTGAGTTCTATTTCGACCTGATAAACGGTGGAGCTGTCGTTCATAAAAGTCGTGTCACTTGTTGTATATCCTTCTCTGAAGCGGGCTCTGCGTATGCCATCCACCAGCAGCATCGATCGGCCATCAGGGTAAACATCAGTCAGCCGCGCGGCAAAATCAGTGTCTTTGCAATCGGATTTTATGTAAAGCATTACCTTCGGATAGCCTTGTACCGTTGCATCAGACTCGAGTTCCGGTGAAGTGAAAACAAGAATATCACCCCGGCTTTCAACTGTTGGTGATTGATCGTATGGACCCTGAACCATGTCGGCCCGAAGCGTTGGACCTCCCACTGTCGGAGACGGATCGCGCGGGTCGTATATGATTTGTTTTCCTGCAGAAGAACCGGCCGGCATATTTTCGAGGAGCGTCATGTTATCATGCAGGTACAGATTTGTCTCAGCAAATCCGCTCTGCGGCCAGTTTTCTATGTATTGCCAATCATTTACCCCCAGCTGAAAATTGAGAATGGTGCTCAGTGTATCGTATCCGTTTGTGTCACCCAACAGATAATATTTGAGAAACTGCATGGCGAGTGAATCAGACATGCCTGCAGCCATGGGGTAGGAGAGCTGGCCAGCGGAATCACTGCCGACATATGCGGCGCCATGACCACCGTGAACCCATGGTCCCATCAGCAGTTTGTGCTTGTCGCGTACAGCTGCCGGCGATGAAGTCCGGATGGCATCAAAAAAATCGAGCATCACATCGGAGTTGTGATCGTACCAGCCACCAATCATAAAAAGCGGTATCTGAATGGAATCGGGATAAAAATTCGTTGCTTCGGAATAACTCCAAAGCAGGTTATAATAGGGGTTTGCATAGAGTACACCAGACATTCCGTAGCCCAGATCATCGAGCTGATCAATGTATTCATCGCGGGCCACGCCACCTGGAAAATATTCCTGATAGCTATATTGAGGGCCGGCAACGAGTGGTACAGCGCAAACCAGATGTGGCGGATTTTTTTTTGCAGTCATGTATTGCACCCTTCCCAAAGCCGAAGGACCCCAGGTGGCCACCTGACCGTCGCTCCAGCTCTGCGTTGCAATCCATTCCACCGCATCGAAGCCATCGGCGCCGCGATCAGGGGTAGTCACGCAGGCCGCTGCTGATCCGTAAAAGCAACGCCAGTCGAGAATCACAAAAGCAAACGGGCTTGTACCGATAGCCGTTCCAATCAGCGGAAGCGAGAATCGGTACCACAGGCGATTGTAGGGTGTCTGAATGAGAACTGTCGGGTAGGTCTGGCCACCGCTGGTGTCAGGCAGATAAATATCGGCAGCCAGTTTTTTCCCGTCGCGCATGGTGATGCTGTCAACGGCTGGAGTCAGTATCTGTGCATAGATTGTTGCAGCAGCAAAAACGAGTATTGCGAATAGCAGGATTTTTCGCATGGAATTTTTCATTAAAGGTAAAATATTTACACGAAGCAAAAAAAAAAGCTCCCCGAGGGAGCTTTCAGAATATTTTGAATGGTTATCGCATATCGTTGATGGAATAACCCGGATATTCGGTTTTGTCAAATGTGAAGCGCGATTCAAACACTTTTGGATTCTCGATGAAATTTGAAACGACGTAGGTGTATGTTGTTCCGTTTTTGTCATAAATAGTGGATGAATACACCATGTTGGCGCTTTTGTTTATTTCGAGGCGCACTTTGTAGAACGACTGGGTTGTTACCGGAGTCAGATCAAGCGTCTGCATAACAACACCTGCTTTGGGAGCTTCCTTGATGAATTTCGCCTTGTAATTTTTATTGTAGGAAGTCAGCATTTTGTTTGGTGTGTTCTGATTGGTGGGATCCACGCTGTTTATCTGAACTTCCTTGTCTTCTTTCAGAACTGTCCAGATGGTCGTACCGTCACAAATAATCAGCTGATCTGCAATATAGAGGCGGTATTTGTCGCCTTTGATGTAAATGCTTCCTGTTTTTGTTTCATTGATATTCTCAGCCGTATTGGTCATGGTGTAAGAGAATTCAAACTTCATGGTTTCCAGGGCATCGAGTTTGGCACTGAGTGCGTCGAGGATGGCTTTTGCCTTTGTATCGGTCTGGGCTGTTGCACTAAAAACGGTGGACACAAAAACAAACGCAATCAAAAAGATCTTTTTCATAAATGAGAAATTTGGGGTTCAAAGTTACTCCGAATTTTTCAAAAACTGTTCCAAAAAAACAACATCTTTTACAAGAACGTCGCGGGGCTTGCTTCCCTGTGGTGGTCCGACGATACCGGCCTGTTCCAGTTGCTCGATGATTCTGCGCGCCCTGGCGAAGCCAATTGTAAGTTTTGTCTGTAAAAGTGAAGTTGAACCTTGTTGAAGGGTAACCACAATATGTGCTGCCTCATCGAACAATTTATCTTTATTTTTCAAATCAGCATCGCCTTTAATATTGTCTTTTTCAACAATGGGTTCCGGTAGTTCGTAAGTGATAGGATACCCCTGCTGATCTCCGATAAAGTCTGTCAGGGCTTCAATTTCCGGGGTGTCCACAAAGGCGCATTGCAAACGAAGCATGGTGCTGCCGTGCGAATACAGCATATCGCCCATTCCAATAAGCTGATCAGCTCCATTCAGATCGAGAATGGTGCGGCTGTCAACTTTCGAAGAGACCTTAAAAGCAATTCGGGCAGGGAAGTTTGCCTTGATTTTTCCAGTAATCACATCAACCGACGGGCGCTGGGTTGCAACAATCAGATGAATTCCTACAGCACGGGCAAGCTGTGCAATACGTGCAACCGGCAATTCCACTTCTTTTCCGGCTGTCATAATCAGGTCGGCAAATTCATCAATAACAAGAACGATGTATGGCATGTACATGTGTCCGTCATTCGGATTGAGTCTGCGTTCGAGGAATTTATGGTTGTATTCGATGATGTTTTTACAGCCGGCATTTTTCAGCAGATCGTAGCGGCTGTCCATCAGTTGTGTGAGTGATGTAAGCGTAGCGATAACCTTTGTTACATCGGTGATGATGGCATCGTCGGCATCGGGTAGCTTGGCCAGAAAATGTTTTTCGATTTTTGCATACAGAGCCAGTTCCACCTTTTTCGGATCGACAAAGACAAACTTCAGCTGGCTTGGATGCTTTTTGTAGAGCAGGCTGCAGATGATGGCATTGAGTCCGACCGATTTTCCCTGACCGGTTGCACCGGCAATAAGCAAGTGAGGAAGCTTGGCAAGATCGGCCACGAATGGCTCATTGGTGATGGTCTTGCCCATTGCAAACGGAAGCTCCATTTTCGATCCAATGAATTTCTCACTTTCAAGTAATGATCGGAGCGATACTGTTTCGCGGGTCAGATTGGGGACTTCAATACCGATGGTGCCTTTGCCCGGAATCGGTGCAATGATGCGGATTCCGAGAGCAGCAAGACTCAGAGCGATATCGTCTTCCAGATTTTTAATACGGCTGATGCGCACACCTGGTGCAGGAACAATTTCGTACATGGTCACCGTAGGGCCGATGGTTGCTTTGATCTGGCTGATTTTGATATCGTAGTTGTTGAGTGTTTCAACAATCCGGTTTTTATTGCTTTCGAGTTCTTCACGCCCCACCTTGCTTTCGCCTTCGCCGCGGTCGATGAGCAGTGTTGTGGGCGGCATCTGATACTGACTCAGATCTTTCATCGGATCGTACAAGGTGTCGAGTCCGAAATGCTCCGGCTCATCAGTCAGTGCAGGAGCGATTTCCGCAGGACTTGTTTCGATGACAAATTGCACATCATCGTCTTTTTTATCGTTCTGTTTTTTTATCAGGTCGGGCACTGTGAGATCGATTCCGCCGTTTTCGTCTTTTTCGTCGCTGTCGTTGAAAACTGTGACCTTTTCAGTGACTTCAAATTCAGGGACATCTTTGTTTTCAGTTTCAGCGATAATTTCTTCCGGACTTTTTTCAATTACAGTCATTCCATCATCAACATCATCGGAAACCTCATCTTCAGGAATAGTATTTTCTTCATTGTGGCTCAGCACAGCGATTTCCTGACTGTCGGTTCCAGTTTCCGTTGTTTTACGGCGCAGGCGTATTTCGTGCAATTTGAAACCGAACAGAGCAGAAATGTACACAACAAATACGACCAGCAATAACACTATGAGTCCGAAATTTCCGATGGCGCTGCTGATCCAGTCGCGGATCTGCCATCCAAACAAGCCGCCCCAGATCATTGCATCGGGCCGTGTGAAAATGGCCGACATAAAAACGGAAAGCCACAGCGTTGTTCCGATGAGGTAGAGCACGCTTTCAAAGAAATTGATGAGTTTCACGCGAAGCAGCAGCAGACCACTGTTGATGAAAAATATAAGCAGCAGAAATGAGCCGATGCCGAACCATTTTTTTATAAAAAGGTAACCAAACCAGGCACCCAGTTTACCCATATTATTTTCGACAGTAGCATCGGAATCAAACAAAATTCCAAGTCCGGATTGAACTACATTGTCGTCGCTGTGCCAGTTTTTGAGATATGAAATAAAAGAGAACAGTAAAAACACACTGAATATGAGCAGGAACAGGCCAAATCCGAAATGAGTCTCTTTCGATTTGAGAAAGTCCATTAATGATTTGCGGTCTTCTCTGGGCTCTTTTTTCTTTGTTTCTGATTTGGTTTTATTGGTTGTTGATTTTTCTTTTTTCGAATTGCTTTTATTTTTATGAATTGCTTTAATGGTATTACGCGCCGTATTTTTTGGTTCTTTACGGGTATTTGAAAGTGGTTTATCCTGTCTGTTCTTTTTCATGATTATGCAAAAATACTTAAAGCAAAGCATTGAAAAACAAAAACCTCCCCTGAAAAGAGAAGGTTTTTTTGAACAATTTATTGTGTAAATCTTTTTATTCGCCGCCGAAAAGTTCTTTGGCTTTTTCCTCGGTGAGTTCTTTGTAATCAGTTGGGATGAAGAAATCGGTTTCTTTCAGTTTTACTTTTTTCACCTGAACGCTTGAAACAGTAAAGGTGACTTTGCCTTCTTCAGTTTCCATAACGTATTCCATCGGGAAACCCTTGAGGCCTGTGAACTGGCCGCCGAAATTGAGTTCCGGTCCGCCTACGGCCGTTGAATAATAAACAACGGTGGTTTTTTTGTCACCGTATTCGTCTTCGGTAGTGTATTCAGCTTTGTTGCAAGTGTATCCGGCAATCACTTTTGTTTCGTCGAGGTAGGTTATTTCCGGTGCTTTACTTTCAGCAAGACTTTCAAGAATCTTATCCTTTTTGGTGACCATGTAATATTTTTCACCAAGCATTGGAATATCGAGCAGAATTATCTGTGAAGAGTCTTTTCCATTTGTAATGGTTTCGACGGTAGCACCCGGAGCAATCATTTCGGACTTGCTGTATTTGCCAAGGATTTTCATTTTGGTTTCTGTCGGCTGCTGTGCAAGTGTTGCTGCATCCCAGGTTCCATCATAGGTAATGGTGTAGGTGAGAATACCTTTGAAAGGCTTCTGTGCATCTGCATTGCCGGAAAAACCAGCTATCAATGCAACTACAATAATAAGGGCTAACTTTTTCATGTTTTGAGTTTGAGGCAAAAATACATAAAAAATTGTACCGAACTGATATTTTACTTTTTGTTTGTCGGTAATAGAGGGCGGTTGGTAGAATAATGCCTGCGGCATTGGGCATGCGGCTATGCTAATGTGGAAATGTGGCGCTTCGCTTATGTGAAAATGTGTGAATATTAGATTCTGGAAATAATTTAAAACTGCTAAGCTTCTTTTGAGAGCTGAATGCTGATTACTGATGGCTGAAAGCTGCTCAACCATAACCTCCCTGAATCATGAACAGCGAACAAGGAATTTCGAAGTAAGAAGTGAAGTCTTAAGTCAAGTAACCTTCGAAGTTCTCACTTCCTTGTTCCTTGTTCAGAGTTCTTGACCTCCCTGAATCATGAACAGCGAACAAGGAAATTCGAAGGGAAAAGTGAAGTCTGACTGAAAGTGTATAAAGTACCGTTCAACATTCAAACTTCCTTGTTCCTTGTTCAGAGTTCTTGTCCTCGATCTCGACCTTGACCTTGTGCTTGGTTTTCAGTAGCCGAGGATTTTAAGCATCGATTTGTAGCTTTGTTCCTTGGCGAAGAGTTTCGGATAATACTCGCCGGTTTCGGGGTCCTCGAGAATAAGAATGTGTTTTGGGGCAGGGATCAGGCAATGCTGAATTCCGCCAAAGCCACCGAGTGATTCCTGATAGGCGCCGGTGTGAAAGAATCCGATGTATTGCGGGTCGTTGGGTTCAATTTTCGGAAGAAAAATGGCGTTTGCATGCGCTTCGGCATTGTAGTAATCGTGGCTGTCGCAGGTGAGCCCGCCGAGAAAAATCCGCTGATA
>CAZJOL010000032.1:0-7427 GCA_964547605.1 uncultured Bacteroidaceae bacterium
AATTGAAACCAAACGTTTTGTTTTGCGATAATATTCAATAACCGGCTGCGTCTGGCTGAAATACACCATGAGCCGGTTGTTCATAATCATTTCATTGTCATCGCTGCGACCGGATGTTTTCCCCCGTTCAAGCACACGATTCATTAATTCTTCTTCCGGAACATCGATGGAAATAACCAGTCCGATTTTCATTTTTCTTTTAATAAAAATACGGTCGAGCATCTGCGCCTGATATAGTGTTCGCGGGAATCCGTCGAAAATAATTCCTTTGGCATTGCTGTGATTAAGCGCAAAGCGATATAACTCTTTCAGAATAATCTGATCAGGCACAAGCATTCCTCTGCTGATGAATTTGTTGTACAGTTCTCCCATGGCCGTTCCTGTGCTAATCTCATTTCGGATTAAATCGCCTGTGGAAATATGCAGAAATCCGTGGTTCTGCACAATCCGTGCAGCCTGAGTTCCTTTTCCACAGCCCGGGGGGCCGAATATGACCATGTTGAACATCAGCTATCGCAGGTTTTTAAAAGAACGTTCTATTTCGGTTTTCAGCCGCTGGTGGACCGCTTCTTCGTCGCCGGTAGCATCGATTTGCTTGAGCAGGCTTTTGCCTGAATAGTAATCATGTAAAGCAGCTGTTCGTTGTTCATACACTTCGAGCCGGTGAATAATGATATCCAGACTACTGTCGTAGGACCGTGCATTCGATGTTTCAGCACGTTTTGAAAGACGTTTAATGTTTTGCAGCGTCGGGGACTGGAATGAAAAAACTTTTGTCACTTTGCCGCCCATTTTCCTGAGAACACCATCGAGAATATAAGCCTGGGCGATTGTGAGCGGGAAACCTTTGAAAATATACCCTTTGGCGTCTGGATGCTTGTTGATTTGTTCTTCAATCAGCTTGATGGCAATTTCATCAGGGACGATATCGCCTCTGTCGACGTATTCTTTGGCCATTCGGCCAAGTTCGGTGTTCATCTCAATTTCGTGACGAAGCATGGAGCCTGTTGAAACATAAACAAGATTTAATTCCTGAGCAATCCGTTTTGCCTGAGTTCCCTTGCCGGAACCGGGAGGGCCAAAGACAATGAAATTAAACCAGATGCTATCGAGCGCCTTCTGAATAATGAAATCAATCCTGTCAAACACTATTTCTAGTTCTCCATTGCCATCCACTGAATGGAATTTCTGCATACTCATGTAGAATTCAGCAACAGGTCTGGTCTTATCTTCGTATTCTTTAAGGCGATAATTGATTACATCCATGCTTTTGTCATCGGCGCGGTTCTCGCGGCTGGCACGATCCGAAAGCCGCTCCACAAGAACGTTTCGCGGAACTTCGAGACAAATCATTGAAGTTAATGATGAATTCATTCTCAGCATCAAACCCTCCAGAATGTAGGCCTGAACAACGGTTCGCGGAAAACCATCGAACAAGTATCCGTTGGTATCAGGATTGGTTTTGATTTTGTTTTCAATAATCTGCACGATGATATCATCATCAACCAGCCCGCCTTTCTCGATCACCTGCCTGGCCTGACGACCCAGCGAAGTATCGTTGGCAATTTCTTCGCGAAGCATATCACCAGTGGAAATATATGTCAGCTTGTACTTTTCAAGCAGCTTTTTCGATTGCGTTCCCTTCCCACAGCCCGGAGGGCCAAACAAAGCAATGTTGATCATAACTTATTCTGCAATTTTGTAAATGTCGCGCAGATTGCGGCCTTTGCCATCATAGTCGAGTCCAAAACCAATGATAAAATCGTTTGGAATTTCGATGCCGACATAGTGAATATAGTAGTTGTGTTTGAAAGCTTTTGGCTTATAGAGCAAAGTTGCAATGAGAACATCTTTTGCACCTGCAGCCTTCAGCTTATCTTTGGCCATAAGCATGGTAAGTCCGGAGTCTATGATATCCTCAACAATAACAATGGTGCGGTCTTCCACATCCATATTCAGGCCCATGAGTTCACGCACGGTGTTTGAACTTTCAGTACCCTCATAGCTGGCAAGCCGGACAAAGGTCACATCACAATCACCATCAAAGCGGGTAATCACTTCCGAAGCAAAGACAAATGCGCCATTCAGTACAACAATGAATAATGGATTTTTCCCTTTGAGGTCTTCGTTCATTTTTGCAGCCAGCTTTTCGATGGATGCAATAATTTCGTCGTGTTTCAGGTACAGATTGAACTGCCGGTTGTGAACGGTTACTGAGCTCATGAGTTTAAATTAAGCTGCAAATTTAGTGTTTTTAACCGGATTTCTATTGCTTTTTCCTGTCGATCGGAAATGGGTGCACAGCTACAAATAGATGGGACCGATGATGTATTGGGAAATGAAAAACCAGTATTGCGAAATATTTATTATGTTTGTAGGTTAAAACAAAACAGGATGGAAGCAAAAGTGAGCATCATTATGGGCAGCATGTCCGATTGGCCGGTAATGGAAAAAGCAGCGCAGTTTTTCGAAGAAAATATGATTCCTTTTGAAGTGCAGGCATTGTCGGCCCACCGAACACCTGAGCAGGTTGAAGTCTTTGCAAAGGGTGCTGCCGGTAAAGGAATAAAAGTGATTATTGCTGCAGCCGGCATGGCAGCTCATTTGCCGGGAGTGATTGCGTCAATGACATCGGTTCCTGTAATCGGCGTTCCCATTAAAAGTTCATTTGAAGGTCTTGACGCTCTGCTGGCTATTGTCCAGATGCCTCCGGGAATCCCAGTGGCCACTGTTGGCGTTAACGGTGCTCTCAATGCCGCCATTCTGGCCGGGCAAATTCTTTCTGTTGCCGATGCTGACCTGAACAGCAGAATGATTTCGTACAAGGAAAATCTGAAAAAGAAAGTCATTCAGGCCAATGAGGAACTGAAACAGGTCAGCTTCAAATTCAAGACAAATTAGATTCTTTTTGTTTTCAGATTGTAGTTTCAAAACACATTTTCAAACTCATTTCTTCAGCATGAAAAAGATACTACCCATCATACTTTTTGTAATCTGTGCAACAGGAGTGAATGCACAGTACCATACCTTCAATGCGTCGCTGGCAGGCATGGGCGGAAGCGGTGTTGCGGTTGACGAGTTTCAGGCGGGCATGAACAATCAGGCAGCCTGGGGAGGGCTGGATAAAATTCATGTCGGGCTGGGCTATAATTCAAGGTTTATGCTGAAAGAGCTTTCGGATCGGTATCTATCGTTTGCCATGCCGCTGGGCAAGGACAAGGGAGTTGTTGGTCTTAATCTGAGCCAGTTTGGCTATTCACAATTCAATATAACCAAAGCTGGTATTGGCTTTGCCAGAAAATTCGGACCTGATTTTTCGGTAGGTCTGCAATTCGACGTTATTCATGCAGGTACTGCCGATGAAATGTACGGAAGCGCTACAGCATTTACGTTTGAGGGCGGATTTCAGTATCGGTTGAATGATAAAATATCGCTGGGATCAGCCATCTTCAATCCAGTGCAGGTTGAACTGAATGAAAACACAGGTGAACAGCTGCCTGCTTCGATCAGTCTGGGAATGACTTTTACACCCGACAAAGTACTCATGCTTTCGGCCGATGTAGTGAAAGAACAATATGAGCCCACATCGCTGCGCGCCGGTTTCCGCTATTCCATGGGCGAAACTTTCTGTCTCCGCGCCGGATTTTCAACGAGTCCGTTCATTGTTTCCGGAGGTGCAGGACTGAAATTCAGCAGCTTGATGATTGACATTTCGACCGCATATCATCAGGTTTTGGGCATTTCACCAGCCATCACGATTTCCTACGCATTTGAGAAAAAATAATTATGAGCAATCTGCGAAACCTGATATTGCTGTTGTGTGTCCTCGCTCTGCCGGTTGCGGTTTTTGCGCAGGAGCCGGTTGACAGCACCAATGAAAACTCGGTGGAAGACCGCATTGAATCTATAGCCGAGAATACCGATGCCGAGATTGATTATTCCAGTCTGACCGAAACGCTGAAATATTTCAGAAAACATCCGATCAATCTAAACCGCACTGACAGAGAAGAACTTGAAGAGCTGGGGCTTCTCAATGAAATACAGATTGATAATCTGCTGCGTCACATTGAAAAAAACGGCGCACTGATTTCGTTATATGAATTGCAAAGCATCGACGGATTCGATCTGGCGACGATTTATTCGATTCTGCCTTATGTGAAAATTACCGGTGACGAAAGCCGGAAGACATGGAATTTTAACGAGATTCTGAATCAATCGAAAAGCACATTGTTTGTGCGTTATACCAACATTCTGCAGGAACAGGCCGGCTATACGCCTATCACAGACAGCGCTTTGGCAGAAAGCCCCAATTCGCGCTATCTGGGCAGTGATTACAAAATGTATACGCGATATAAATTTGCCTATTACAACATGCTGAGTTTTGGAGTGACTGCCGAAAAAGATTATGGCGAAGAATTTTTTAGCGGCAATCAGAAACAGGGATTCGATTTCTACAGTGCTCATTTTTTCATCAAAGATATTGGTCCGTTGAAAGCGCTGGCGATTGGCGATTACACGCTGCAGTTTGGACAGGGACTCACTTTATGGTCGGGATTATCCTACGGCAAATCGGCCGAAGCCATTAACATCAAAAAGAGCGGAAGAGGCATTGTTCCTTACAGTTCGGTTGATGAGAATTTATTTATGCGTGGAGCTGCAGCTCAATTTACCCTGAAACCGTTTTCAGTATATGCCTGGGTTAGTCGCAAAATGCTGGATGCAAATGCTCAGACTGGTGATTCGATGAATACCGAAGAATTTGTAATTACAAGTCTGCAGGAATCCGGGTTGCACAATACACAATCGACCATTGTTGACAAAGACCAGATCAGTGAATTTGTTACCGGGGCGCGCATTGAAGCGACAATCCGCAGGGTTAAACTTGGTACAACCGGCTATTACACACGGTTTGGACAATCCATTGCCCCAGGAGACCAGCTGTACGAATATTATAATTTCTCCGGTAATGAAAACCTGAATGTCGGACTTGATTACAGCTGGATCATAAAAAATGCAAACTTTTTCGGCGAAGCCAGTATAAGTAAAAGCGGAGGAAAAGCGTTTATAAATGGTGTGATGCTTTCACCCGACCGGCTTTTCACCATTTCTGTATTGCATCGCTTTCTGGAGCCCGATTATCATATCTTTTATGCAGCTGCACTGCAGGAAGGTTCAACACTTAAAAACGAGCACGGATTATATCTTGGCGATGAGTTGAAGTTTTCGCGCAAATGGCGCTTCAACAGTTACGTTGACCTGTTTTCATTTCCATGGCTGCGCTACGGCGTTGATGCACCCACCAGTGGCGTTGAGATGCTGGCACAAGTAAACTTCCGGCCGACCAAAAGAGCTGAATTCTACGGCCGTTTCCGTCAGGAAAACAAGGAAATGAGCGTTACACAAGAGCATGTCTCGGTGCTGGAACCAACCATCAAGCGCTCATACCGCATCAATGCATCGTTTCCAATTTCCGAAAGCTTTACATTAAAATCCAGGGCTGAATATCTGACTTATCAGGAAGGCGACGGCGACCAGCGTGACGGATTCCTGATTTATCAGGATATTAATTTCCGTAAGCCAGGCAGTAAGCTAGACTTCAGCGTCCGGTACGCACTATTTGACACCGATACCTATGACGAGCGGATCTATGCCTATGAAAACGATGTGTTGTACGGATATTCAATACCCGGACTGTACAGTAAAGGAAGCCGCATGTATTTGCTGGTCAGATGGTCAGCCACCAGACATCTGGATTTCTGGGCGCGCATAGCGCACACCAATTATGTCAACAAGGATGTTGTTGGCAGCGGGCTGGAAGAGATTCAGGGACCATCGAAGACTGAATTAAAAATTCAGATGCGGGTCACCTTTTAACTATCTTTCAAAAATTGTTTTATTTTTGTCGAAGAAAATTCACTAAAACTCTCAAATATGTTCAAAAATCATCCGAAAGGACTGCTGGCAGCAGCACTGGCCAATATGGGCGAACGCTTCGGCTTCTATACCATGATGGCGATTCTGGTACTGTTTCTACAGGCAAAGTTTGGCCTGTCGGGACCGAATGCCGGGATTATTTACTCCATTTTCTATTTTTCGATCTACATTCTTGCTTTTGTCGGTGGTTTAATTGCTGATAAAACAAGAAATTTCAAGGGTACCATCCTGGTTGGATTAATAATGATGGCGGTCGGTTATTTCCTGATTGCAATACCGACAGGAACACCAGTTCCGGAAAAATCGTTTATAACCTTTTTGGCCATGACCTGTTTCGGTCTATTTGTAATTGCCTTTGGTAATGGCTTATTCAAAGGAAACCTTCAGGCACTCGTTGGTCAGATGTATGACAACGAACAATACGGAAAAATGCGCGACTCGGGTTTTTCTTTGTTCTACATGTTTATTAACGTAGGTGCTATCTTTGCCCCTCTTGCAGCTGTTGGAGTCCGTAACTGGTGGGTTGAGTCTCATGGGTTTGCATACAACTCTACATTACCGGAGCTCTGCCATGCGCATCTGGCAGGCATCACTTCGGCCAATCTTCCGCAACTTGCAGCAGAAGCCGGCTATACAGGCACCGACATGACTGCTTTCGCAAATGAGTATCTGAATGTCTTTGCAACAGGATTTCATTATGCTTTTGCAGTAGCAATCGGAGCTATGGCCATTTCATTGCTTATTTATCTTACCAATAAAAAGAAATTCCCAAATCCAAAAACAAAGGAAGAAGCTGCAAATTCCACTGTTCCTGAAATGGATATCAAGGAAGTGAAACAGCGCTTGTATGCTTTGTTTGCGGTATTTGCCGTTGTTATTTTCTTTTGGTTCTCTTTCCATCAAAACGGACTCACTCTCACCTATTTTGCAAAAGATTATACCGATTTGACGCAGATAAATATCAACCTTGGCTTTACAACCCTGGTTGGTGCCGAATTGTTCCAGTCGATCAATCCTTTCTTTGTTGTATTCTTAACACCGGTAATTCTTGCAGTTTTTGGCGCATTGCGCGCTCGCGGTAAAGAACCATCAACTCCGAAAAAGATTGCTATCGGAATGGGTATTGCTGCTTCCGCATATCTTTTAATGGCCATCGGATCTATGGGTGTTCCTTCAAAAGAAGCTGTTACCGAAATGGGTGGTCTTCCCCAGGCAGATCGCATTACTCCGTTATTACTTATCGGAACATATTTCATTTTAACCGTGGCCGAATTGTTTATTTCCCCACTTGGAATTTCGTTCGTCTCCAAAGTTGCTCCTCCCAAATATCAGGGTATGATGCAGGGTTTATGGCTCTGTGCAACTGCTATCGGCAACTCACTCCTTTTCATCGGAGCCATCTTGTATGAAGCAATTCCAATTTCAATGGTTTGGACTGTTTTCATTATTGCTTGCTGTATTTCGATGGGAACCATGTTCGTGATGCTGAAATG